>JBAYAV010000043.1:0-13244 GCA_041669565.1 Lentisphaeria bacterium | reverse complement strand
GGAGTTTGATGCAGTCCGAAAGGAGCTGTCTGAAGTGCGTAGCGCTAGCATTGCAAAAGACCAATATGTTGAGTTGTGCCGCCGTAAGGAATCCAGCAACAAAATGATGATTTATGAGCTCCGGCAAGTGCGCAAGCGCTTAGAAGCTGACAATACTTCTTTTCTGTGTGAATTAAAAGACTGTCATGACAAACTAGTCAAATTTCAAAAAGCGAACGTGGAAAACCAGGAGCTGATTAAAAAATTGTCCGCAGAAAATAAAAGATTGGAAAAAATATTAAATATAAGACGCGGTACAGAACCACCATTTGGTAAAGCTGGCGGCCCGTCTACTCAGCGCGCGTTTAAGAATAATTCACCTGCAGAAAAGCAACGGAAAAAAGGCGGGGCAAGAAAAGGTCACATTGGGCATGGGCGAAAAAACAAAACAGCCGAACATATTGACAAAGTGGAAAATATTGAACCTCCAGCGGATATGAAATGCCCATCTTGCTCAGGTAGCGATTTTACCATTAAGGGGTACGAAACACGGCAGTATACTCGTTACATCTCGGCAAGAGTTGAAACAGTGCGATCGAAAATGTGTAGACTCAGTTGCGTAAAGTGTGGACGTACTGTCCTTGTCCAGCCTAACGACGTGATGCCGTATGCTAAATATTCAAACAGTTTCTTTGCGGACATGGCTTGTGATTGCTACTTGTGGCGTGTAACTATTGGTTCATATTGCAACCGACATCACGTTCCGCGCGGGACTGCGCTGAACATGATAAATTTGCTTGTCAACTATATCAAATCAGTGTACATAAAACTTGGCAAAGAAATGATTAAAGAGGAATATCTTCATGCCGATGAAACGGTATGGTATAATAACGGCCATAGGGGGTATGCATGGGGCTTCTTTAATCACAACTACGTATACTTTGTCTTTCCGGACTCTAGAGCAGGCAAGGTGGTAAAAGATGTGTTTCACATTGACAGTTCAAAAACGGTCGCGTTATTCAACAAAGACATGGTGCTAGTGCATGACAGATATGCCGCATACGCGTCAATACCGGTAAAACACCAGAATTGTTATGAACATTTGAAACGCGATTTGATAAAAATGCTTGAATATGATCCAGACTCGGCTGAGGCGCAAAGGTTTGTGGAGGCACTCAAGCCGCTACTTGTAGAAGCAATGCACCTGTGCGCAAACAAAAATATTTCTGATGAAGAATACTATTTGGCGGCAAACAAAATAAAGAAACGAATCCTAAATATCGTCAATGCCCCCGCCAACGATGCTGGCGTTCAAGGCTACCAGTATATTTGGAGATCGCATCCAGAAAACTTTTTCCAATGGGTTGAGAATAGAAATGTGCGATGCGAAAATAATTTTGCTGAGAGAGGAGTTCGTTCGCTTGTAATAGCAAGAAAAACGAGCTTTGGAACCCAAGGAGAAAAAGGGCTAGAAGCTAGACAAGTGCTCAGCAGTGTACTCGGTACAGTGAAAATACGTGGAGGCGACCCTTTCCAATTCATATGCGATGTGCTTCGCATGAAAAGTAAAGATAAAAATGCTGATATTTATCAGCTTTTACCACCAAAATTATATTGAAACAGAAGGCAAGGGGGTACTGTACCTATACTTCTTGAAGTATAATTATGCTATTGGTTTACCCAGTTTCACTGACGCATTACATTTTTCTTTTAAACAACAGAAAAAACGAAAGAGAAACAAGAAAAACGAAAGTCCTGTGCGCTCAATGGCCTCCACGACCATGAAAACCTTTGTATTCAGAAAAATCTGTGGCTGTTCTGTTGCTTCTGGCGCCACGGTAGATAACCTTCCCGGGTCGTTACCTGTTTAGAAGTCTCGTATAACAATGGATGCTGTTAAGAAGTTGTCTCGGGCTTCCTTTGTGTAAATTATGCTTTATCTGGTATTTGACTCCAAGATCCGAGAGTGTCTTTATGAAATCACTGGAGTCATGTCCGGAATCGATACGTACGAGCAGCTCTTCGGTCTTATATCTTGCCTGTATCATGATGGTGATGCACCGCTTGAGAAATTGCACCGCACCATTTTCGCAATGTTGATTTCCGGGACGTAGTTTGTTAGCGATCATGAAACCCTCGCGTCCCGCATAGCAGAAAATTGGGGCAAATTCCTGGACTTTGTGATAGGATAGGACGATGCCTTCCTTGTGGGAGGCAGTGTTCTCGAACACTGAGACGTCAATATCCAGGGGGATCCGCTTCTCATCGTTAATATCAATTCTTGTGAGGTTAATTCGGGACAGCTGGTCACTGACATTTACGTCGAGAATGTGTTGTTAGTCTTTTTCAGCAAGGGGATCTAAGCGCTGTTGATAGGTTTCCTGCGAGAAAATTTCACTGCCCGCAACCTTACGGAAGAAAAAGTCGGAACGGAGCTTTTCAATGTGTGCATAGTTGTTGTTGCCGGCGGTTATGAGGACAATGGAGAATGTCGAATAATAGGAATTGCGTGTTGCGGACAGTTCGGCATCCCAATCCTTTATGCGGACATTTTCATCTAACCGTTTTTTTTACAAAGGGAAAACCGCCATTTGAGTTGATTTCTTCAGAACTTAGCATAAATTTAAACATTGATAAGCTCGTTGGTGAGTGGAGTTATGGTGGCTTTTATACAATATAATATTCTACAAACTAATATGTTGTAAACTATTTCAAATGTTTTTTTGTGTGGTAATTCACGGATTCAGGTGTATAATCAAAAACATCTAAAAAAAGGATTTATACTATGTCGAAATATCTTATTAATAAATTTGCAGAAAATCCGTATTGGCATGGAAAATGGATAGCTCCACAAAATAGTAAAGATATCCAGAATTATTATTTCAGAGCAAGAACTCAATTTGAATTATTAGAAATTCCAGAAGAGTCAGTACTGCATATCGCTGCGGAATCCTATTATCTGTTATATGTAAACGGGATTGAAATTGGTCGTGGCCCGGCAAGGGGGACTCATAAGCATAATTACTACGATTCATATAACGTTGTTTCTTTGCTTCATGCAGGAAACAATGTAATCGCGGTGCTTGTCCAATGTATGAACTACGACACTTTTGTCGCGGCGCCGGCCCAGCCTGGAGTCATAGTAGAGCTTAATGGCATAGTGGTTTCTAATGCGACCTGGGAAGTCAACGCTGCAAGCGACTGGCGAAGAGATGTGGAATCGTATTCAGTTCAAGTTGGACATAGCGAATGGCGTGATTTGCGGTTAGAACCGCTGGGTTGGACTACCGGTAATGATTCAGCTGACTGGGAAGCGGCCTGGGAAATTCCGAAATCCAGCAAAGTATACACGAAAGAATTATTGCCGAGAGCTATTCCGGCGCTTCGTGAAAAAACTATTTATCCAGTGGATATCCCAGTTCTTGCCACTGTACCGGTGGCAGACCTTGATACTATTGAAATATCTAAACTTATGAACGAAGAACCTTATTCGGTTCCAAATGAGAAGCAAATAACGGGATTATCTGGTTTATTAACAGGGGAAAATGCTTGTGCGCGAGTCGAATCATCATCAGATAATTTAGGCGTAACGATTATATTTGATTTTGGTGCTGAAATTGCTGGCCGTTTTGAAATTGAATTAACAGCTCCTGAAGGTTGCGTTGTTGATGTTTGCCATAATGAAAGCATTAAGGATGATCGTTTAGCGGTTAAACACAGTCAGGATAGTTATCATTTTGTAGACAGATATATTTTACGCGAAGGGCGGCAGAAAATCGGTAATTCTGTGTATGACCGTGGTTTTAAAATGGTTCAAGTAGTTTTGCGGAATTTTACCGCGCCGGTTGAAATTCATCAAGTGAAAGCGATTGACAATAGATATCCGTTTGTTCGGCGTGCTTCTTTTAATTGTGACGACATGTTGCTTAATCAGATTTGGGATGCGTGTTGTGAAACCCTTGAATCCTGCACCACAGATGTATTCACGGATTGTCCATGGCGTGAACGCTCTTTCTGGGTAAATGACTTGATTGTCGAAAACAGGACTTCGTTGCAGGCGTTTGGGGTATCTGAAGTGCATCGGCGCGCGTTTCGCCTAGCATTTTCAGAAGCACGGGAAGGCGGAATTATTCCAGGAGTATGTCCTTGTCCTATAGATCGAGATAGTTTTGTTTTAGTTCCAACGAACTTGTTTGTCATCTTTATGCTGAAAGACTATTTGATGTATAGTGGTGACAAAGAATTGATAAAGGAATTAATACCTAGTATAATTTCAATTTTAAAAACGTTCAGTAAGTGGGAAGACGAACGTGGCTTTATTTTGCCGCCTGATAAATATTGGAACTTTTTTGATTGGGGATTTGAGATAAATAGAATTTCACTGTGCGGAAAATTAACCTCCCTGCTTAGTTATCTTTATATTACAGCAATGAAAAATGTTATAGAGTTAGCCAAATCTACAAATGAAAAAATTGATTGTGTAAAGTATCAGGCAAAGATAAAAAATACTTCGAGTAATTTGGAAAAATACTTTTTCAAGGAAGATGAAAAGCGTTTAGCGGACTGGGTTGAGAACGGAAAATGTTCTGGTCATTCAAGTCAGTTGGCACATGCATTTGCTTTATTGAGTGGAGAATGCAGTCAGGTGAATCGCAGGTATTTTGAAGACGCGTTGAGCGATGAAAATCTTTTAATGCCGGAAATGTATTTACATTATTTTGTTTTTCATGCCATGCAACTTTGCGGAAAAGAGCAGGACGGGCTTGAACGTATTCGAAAATACTGGGGCAATATTGTAAAAACTGGCTCCCCAACCATTTGGGAAGCGGGTATCTATAAACATGGCAAGGATGCCTTTGGTGGTGATGGTAGTTTATGTCATGGTTTCGCGACTGCTCCAATTGACTTTTTCCAGACTGTAATCCTGGGAGTTAAACCATTAAGTTCTGGTTTTGACACCTTCAAGGTAGAGCCTAAAGCTTTAAGTATAAATTTTGCGGAAGGGCGAATTCCTACTCCGCATGGTAATATTTTTATCAAATGGGAACGCGAAGATAACTACTTAAAGATTGAGTTAAAAGTTCCAGCTGGAACGGTCGCTAAAACTATAAATGGCAATAACTATGGCTCCGGTATACATAATTTAAAACTAATTATAAAGGAGCAATAAGCATGCGTAAATATTTAGCGATTCTTGAAAATCCGGGAAATACTTGTGATCGTTTTTGTTGAAGTTATAAAGAAAATCTATCTTCGCTTGAAATGCTTAAACAAGCGGGAAAATTTGAGGAAATTTCTGGCATCGAACTTGTTGGGACATGGGACATCTGTCCGGATAATAGAACGAAATAAAAATGGCTCTAGATGAGATTTTCCCTTATTGGTTTTTCTAGGAGCTTGAAGACTATAATCCAACGCTTTTAATAGCTGAGATATACGGAAAACCCTTTTCCGTTAAGTGCTAACGAGAGCTTTCTTGTTTCAGGAGAAACGAAGGCATTAAGTGCATTTACAAGCCCATTAACTAAATTCTCTAATTTTTCCGACCGGCACCCTTGCGACGATTCCTTCCATTTTTATTCGCTGTTTTTCCGTTTTTTATATCCGAAATACCGTGATTTATTGCATTTCTTGATAATTTAGTTGTTTCTATGATAATTGTGATGCCGCCGTAACTAATGATCATTGTCTCGCTGACAGCCCAAATTCTACGACTGCGCTCATTGAGAATGCCCTTGATCTGTTTCTGTTTTACTTTAATTATGTTCACAGCCGTCCCATAGCTTGACGGTAAATTTGGTGATTTTCTCGTAACAGAAAGCTAATTTTTTTGGATATCGGGTACCATCAGTATTTGAAAAATGTTCCGTAAATGGCAATTCGGATGGCGGCAATTGATTCAACAATTAGCCATTTCGAATATATAAATTGGAAACAACAAAAAGGAAACAGCAAAGCTGTAGCAAATAAATTTTTATTCTTATTGAACTTCTCGCTTGGAATAACGATCATTGCGATCCTCGCGAGTATGCTTTTGTTTGCTCTTTAGCAAGCTAAGGACAACGCAAAAAGTTTTTTTCTGCGTTCGTATGATGATTTTATCAACAATGGTGTTACAGTGTCTTTAAGGCATTGATAATCATGATCAAACTGGCCGCAATTGTAGTCCAGGCAAAAATCAATTTTAGATTCTTGGGTTTGGTTTTGATGGCAAATTTACCGCCGATAACCCCGCCAATGACTGCCGCGATGGCAATGGGAATTGCGGTGGTAACGCTGACATTGCCGCCCGTGGTGTGTCCTAGAAAGCCCATCAATGCGGTTGCGGCGACCATGGCGGAAGAGGTGCCGACCGCAATTTGCATCGGAACGCCGCATAGTAAGACCATGAGTGGTATTTTAAAACTTCCACCGGAAATGCCAACTGCGCCGGCAAAAAGACCAACAAGCGCGGTGATCGGCAATGTCAGCCATAGATTAACAACGTATTCTTTGTCCCCAAACTTGCGATGCCAATAGCCCCACTTTTTGTGCGTTGAGATGGGGTTCTCTTTGACTTTGAACATCATAAAAATGCCGGAAATCAGAAGCAGGGCAGCAAGAATTAGTTTTAGATAAAAACCGCTAACCGAACTGGCAAAATAGCCGCCGACAAAAGCCATAATATCGGTTGGTGGATCAATGACCAGCGCTAATTTCCAGTCGATTAACTTATGTTTGTGAAAGATCAGCATTCCGGCGACTGCGGTAAGCATTAGAATGAACTGTCCCGTGGTGGCTGCCTGGTACATACTCTCACCAGCCAAAACGAGGATCAGTACATAAAAGTTACCGCCACCGCGCCCAGTCATGGTCATTAAAACCGCAATGGCCAAGATGATGCAAGAAACAATAATAACAGTTGATGTCGTCATTTTTGTTGTTCCTTTATGCGAGTGCTTTTAATATTTTTCCAGGTTTAACGGCATCAGTAAGGGCCGCATATCCGCCAAGCATAATGCGAATATTTGTATATCCTTTTGTGCGCAGGTAGAGATAGGCCATAGATGCGCGAACATTTGCGGGGCAAAAGACCGCGATGCTTTTGCCTTTCGGAATTTCTGAATAGCGTTCTGGAATTTCGTTGACAGGAATATTTTTACACTGAATATTGGGAAGATGCTCCATGTTAATGCTAATTGCTGAGGCTTCTTCTTGGGTGCGGACATCTAAAAGGCAGCCATCGTTGACTTTTAGAAAGTCTTCAGGGGTGGTTTTGTATTTGCCTTTGCCTAAATAATCCAGTGTTAAATCTTTTAATACGTCGTCCATTTTCATTGTTTTTTACCTTTTTTTATTTGTGTTCAAATAAAGAGTTTTGTTCTTTTAAATGGTGTTTTAGGACATCTTCGATACAGCTTAAAAAATCGATGATACAGGGTGTTTTCAGACTGTAAAACACCTTTTGTCCACGTTTATCGATTTGTACAATTCCGGCATTTCTAAGAATCGCTAAGTGTTTTGAGATGGTAGAAAAATCAACACCGATTTCATCCACAAATTCGTGAACGCATTTTTCGCCGTGGGCAAGTGTCTCTATGATATATATGCGGCTCGGATGCGCGAGTGCCTTTAAAATTTTTGCTTTCGCTTCCTGCAATGGCATTTTCGTTTTTGTCATAGCAAATTTCCTGAGTGTTTTATAAGTGTTGTTTGGTACTATAGCCAAATAGCCAAAGATGCTAAATCAATGGTGAAACAAATGTCATGCAAGATGAAATTTTATGTTCGAAAGTGGGGAGGCTGAATTTATTGTCATGTGGCTTGTGGAGCAATGTGTTTTTTTAAGAAAAGAAAAGCCGTTTGAAAAAAACTTTGAAACGGCATTTATGAGTTTTGTTTCTGGATGCTAGGACTTTTGAAGCGCGTTTGCGTTTTGCATTTGTTTCCAGGTCAGGAATCCGCCGGAAAGATTTTTAACACGAAAACCGTGTTGTTTGAGAATTCTCTCTGCAATATAAGCGCGGCGGCCGACACGGCAAGTCATGATCAGTAATTTTTTGGGATCAAGTTCGGACAGGTGGTCACGAAGTGTTTCAATTGGAATGTTGATTGCTTTCGGAATAGCGCCGAATTCTGCAATTTCGTCGGCTTTGCGTACGTCAATAAGAAGAGCATCCTCGGGGATGTTATCCGGCGTGACGACTTCGGTGAGGCCGTCACGGATATCCTGAGCGATCATGCCAAGAAAATTCACGGGATCTTTTGCCGAGTTGAAGGGGGGTGCATACGCAAGTTCAAACTCTGCAAGGTCGTATGCTTTTAAGCCGTATCGCATGGCAACAGCGATGGTGTCCACGCGTTTGTCTGCACCGCTTTCGCCAATGATCTGACCGCCGAGAATGGTGCCGTCTTTGCGAAAAATAAATTTTATATGCAGCGCGGTTCCGCCGGGATAATAAGTGGCATGCGTTGCCGGGTGGATATAAATTTTAAGGTAGTTTGTCTCGCCAGTCGATTTTAGAGCCTGTTCGGTGATTCCCACGCTAGCCGAGGTTAATTTGCCAATCTTGATGACAGAAGTGCCATAGGAGAACCGGTAGCTGCTGTTGGATCTTCCCGTCATATTGTCCGCCGCAATCCGCGCTTGTTTGTTGGCCGGACCGGCTAAAGGAACTGCGGTTGGTGTATGGGTAATGGGACTTATCACTTCAATGACGTCGCCGGCGGCATAAATGTCTGGATCGGATGTCTGTAAGTGTTCATTAACATGAATATGGCCGCGTTTACCGAGTGTTAACCCAGCCTGGGCGGCAAGCTCTGAATTGGGGCGTACACCGACACTACTAATAATATGGTCGGCGGTGATGCGCTCGCCGCTTTGTAGCACTGCGGTGATGCGTCCATCGTCCGTTTGTTCAAATTTAACGATGTTTTGGTTGAACATCATGCGAACGCCGAGGCGCTGCATTTCTTCGGTGAGCAAAATGGCCATTTCGGCATCGACGGTTGGCAGAATATGGTCGGATTGTTCTATGAGAGTGACTTTCAGGCCACGATTTAGGAGGTTTTCTGCGGTTTCCAGGCCGATAAAACCGCCGCCAATGACGATGACGTGTTTTGCGCGCGCGGTGATGCCGCGGATAATACGATCCATGTCCGGAATATTCCAGAGGGATTGAATTTGCGGTAAATCACCACCGGGAATATTAATACTGGACGGATGGGAACCGGTGGCTATAAGCAGCTTATCGTAACTTTCTTCGTAGGCATTGCCATCTTTTGGGGTGATGGTGACTGTTTTTTTGTCACGATGGATCTCAGTGGCACACTGATTTGTTCGGATATCGGTGTTGAACCAGGCTGCAAATTTGGGTTTCGGCATAACTAAGAGATCTCCGCGATCTTCAATAACGCCGCCGACATGGTAGGGGAGGCCGCAATTGGCAAAGGAAATAAATTCTCCGCGCTCAAATATTACAATCTCTGCTTTTTCGTCTAATCTGCGAATACGCGCTGCGGCACCCGCACCGGCCGCAACACCACCAATAATGACATATTTCATAGAAAATTCCCCTGTCGTCTGAATCGATAAAAAATGGACTGCTTTTGAAAAATATTTTCGGAGTTTTTAGGCATAAATACGCTGTCGTCTTTTTGTTATGTTTGGTAATATAACCAAATAACGAAATACATCAAGCCGAATGGCTGAAATTTTTATTATAGCTGTAGTATTTTGCTGATAAGTTTCGAATAATTGTGGATAGAGCGGTTTTGGGGAAGTGTGTTTTTGGATTTTGAAAAATATAAAAACAAAAAAAAGTTCTGAATTTTAGACAAAATCAGAACTTTTTTTATTGGTATTATCGTTTATTTCGATTTTTTCAAGTACGCGTCTGTCACTTATGCCAGTCGCTTGCGATGGTGGAATTTTTGTGTCTTCTTATTGTTCTTGGGGCTTTTCTGCGTCTACGGGCTCTACTATGGCCAATGGCTCTACTACGGCCACAATTTTTGGGTTTTCTCCAAATCGATTCTTTCCCGGCTGGCTGTCAAGAACTAGAAAAACGATGTTCACGATGGGGAGCAAGATCCACCATCCACGGTGATCTGTATCGTGCATTCTGCGAATACTGACGGCAATACCGGGAATAAAAACGGCTAAGGAATAGAGATTTTTAAGGGCGGTAATTCCTATATAGGCAAGTATGAATGAAATGATCGCGTTAAACAGGAAAAACATCCAATATTCTTTTCGCCGAGCTCTCCCTGTAAACACGGCATATTTTTTTAATACTGCGATATACCAACTCATAAATTTCTCCTTTATGTTTTCCCCTTGTTTATTTGGCTAAATGGCCATGGGGATATGCCATCTAACGTATGGAGGCACGTGTCTCCATACTACTTAATTTGTTCTATGTTAAAATCGTTGCGTATCAAGAAAGAAATTTCTGTTACAATGAGAATAGGATCTTTTTGGAACGATTTACCTGGTTTATTTAATAGTACCTAAATTTGTGAAGTAAAAATAATTGCGTCATTTTTACGGATTCAGAAACTCTGATTTTAAAAAATGCCGTTTTTTCAACCGACTACATTTGCAGGCGGAATGTATTGTTTTGAAAATATGCATCTCTGGATTTCTTTGACCTTCTCCTGATGTTTCTTTGAACAAGTGACACAAGTCATGGACATAGATATCTATTTTGTAACGCTTTGCGGCACTACGGGCTGATAGGATTGTTGGTGTTTTTTTTGTTCCGTAAAATGAATATACCTCTTTCATTGTAAAGAAGTGATGGCAATTTCTTCCAAACTTCTGGATTATCAGGTTGGCATGGCTGACAATTTTGCAACCTACCTTAATGAAGTCAAGCAGTACAGTACCGTGCGATGGCGATAGCGTAACGGATAGAATTTTGCGTCTGCAGGTGACTTTCCGCTCTGCAGTGCTGCCTGGCCTATGAAACAGAGGCAGTGTCCTAGAACACTGAGACGTCAATATTCAAGGGAATCCGTTTTTGACCGTTAACATCAATTTTTGTGAGGCTAACTCGGGACAGCTGGTTACGGACATTTGGGTTGAGAATGCGTTATCCGTCTTTTTCAGCAAGGGCATCTAAGCGCTGCCGATAGATTTCCAGCGATGGAATTTCACCGTTCGCAATCTTATGGAAGAGAAAGTCGAAACGGAACATTTCAATGTTCGTATAGTTGCTGTTGCTGATGGTCATGAGGCCAATGGTGGATGTCGAATAACAGGAATTGTGTGCCGCTGGCAGTTCAGCATCCCAATCTTTCATGCGGACATTTCTATCGGACATTTTTTTTATAAAGGAAAAATCGCTATTCGAGTTGATTCCTTCAGGACTTATCATAAATTTAAGCATTGATGACCTCGTTGGCGAGTGGAGTCATTGTGTTTTATAGACAGTACAATATACTATAAATCAACAGGTTGTCAACCATTTTTCGTGTTTTTTTGCGTAATACATTGCGGATTCAGGTAATATTGACGAATATATTTTTTATGCAGTAAAAATCAAATAAGTGAGGTAAGTGCCATAACTGCCGAGCAACACTGCGCCTTCTCCTCGGCTGATTCGCCGGCCAGTCAGCATAATGGGCAACAACAATATGCTCAGGAAAAGCATACAGGCAAAATCGATTATGCTGATACCAGGAGCAGATAATGGCCTTAGCAATGGCGCAATGCCTAAAATGGCGAGAATGTTGAAGATATTGGAGCCCACGACATTGCCGATGGCGATATCTTTTTCACCTTTGCAGGCGGCGACTACTGATGTGGCCAGTTCGGGTAGGCTGGTGCCAATGGCGATCAGAGTCAAGCCGATGACTGCCTCGGGAATGCCTGACCGACGGGCAAAATAGACAGCAGAATCGGTAAACAGCCGGGCGCCGATGATTAGTGCCAACAGGCCAGCAGCAGTCAAGAGTAGCGAAAACCAGATGCGTGGCGGTGGCGGAGCGGCGGATTCTTCTTCTTGGCAATGCCGGGATTTCAGGATGCTCCAGGACGTGTAAACGATGACGCCCGTTAGAAAAATTGTGCTCTGCCAACGGTTAATTCCCTGAGTGAAGAAGTGAAAGATTGCGGCCAGCAGGGCGGAGCCGATAAGCAGTGGCACATCCAGGCGGAACAGCCGTGGGTTCACGGACAAGGGTGTAATCAGCGCGCAGAGGCCAAGGATCAAGGCGATATTGCAGATATTAGAACCCACGACATTGCCGATGCTGATGTCGCCCAAGTTATTCAGTGCGGCGTGGCAACTGACTACCAATTCTGGTGCACTAGTGCCAAAAGCAACCAGTGTTAAGCCAATGACCAGCGAGGAAATGTGCAGTTTGCAGGCCAAACCGACGCCACCCTTGACCAGATAATCAGCGCCGTAATAGAGTAAGACCAATCCAGCAATAAAAGCTAAACTCGCAAAACAATGTTGTAACATCTAAAATCCTAGTGATATGCTGCTGACAGCCACCGCGATGGACATCAGAATCCATCGCGCGCGATCGTTTGTTCCTAGAAAGGCTTGGCGTTACTCAATAATGTAACAATTATCCGACTTTTAGGATAATATATCACTGCCGTGGAAAAAGTTTTACATTACAACCATGTTTTTCTATTTGCATTTTTCGTTTTTTATTTGAACTTTATTTGATAAATAATAATGGCGGGGTATATTTATAATGGAAACTGGGTTAGCCCTGTTGTGACTAAAATATTTTGATTGGAGTGATGTGTTAAACGGGCGGGTTCGTTCACGTAAAAAAGGGAAATAAAGCCGTCACTATTGTTGAATTAAAGTCAACTGCATCCCATGTGATAAACTTAACTTTCTGGGAATATTTGCGGATGAATTGCTGATAAAATTCAATTCAAATAATATTGTCTTGTCAGAAATTGAGATTTATGACCAGTTAAATTCCAAAAACAAGGGCAAGAAATAAGGTCTGTTTGGACTTTTGTATCGGCTGATTTTAAATGTAAAAATGGGATGAATAAATAAGATTTATTTTGTTTAATGTCCTTTTGTGTATTTGGGCGGACTGATTTTAGGAACGCGTTAATTGATATTTTGGAAAAAGAAAGTAACTTATATGATAATATGGTTGCAGAGATTAAAAATCAACGAATAAATAATTTATAAATAAAAAAAATAATGGAAAAAAAAGCGTCAAAAAAAGCGCCTTATCAAAGGCTTTATCAAATACTGCATAATCAGATTTTATCGGGCGAGTTAACCGATCGTCTTCCGTCC
>JBAYAV010000042.1:0-13363 GCA_041669565.1 Lentisphaeria bacterium | reverse complement strand
AGTGGTCTATTTTTAATTCTTTTAAAATATGATTAACCAGATATGAACCACCATAATTTATAATACTATTCGGAATTATTTTTACTTCAGTATCATTAAAAAATTGATAATAATTTTTATTCGGAATTAACAGTCCTGTTTTTTTGTCAATTTTCCCTATTAATTTTCTTCTGTTTGTTGGGTTCCCTTTTTTATCTCGATAACATTCGGTGAGATAATATACGTATTTTGACCCGTCTTTATTGGGATCTTTATATGCAATTTTTTCTTTTGGTACTGGAACTAAAATAGTAGAATTATAAGCCATAACATACTCCTTTTTGTGTTATAAATATATACCATACATTGAGAGAATGCAAGTCAAGAAACAAAAAAATCCACAAAAAAATGAAATTAATTTTTTGTGGATTAAAAGTTGTAATTTATTCTAATATAAATATTTATAAAAAAATATCTTTTTCTAAATAGTAAATCTTAAGAGTTCGTTAGAAAAAATGGTATATATTTAGCATGGAATTTAGGTTATAAAAAAGAAAAAACAAATCTTAGCATTCTGTGTGATTTTGTTCGATATTTGTGGTGGTATTTATCGTTCATAATTTTGTTTTTATTGGTATAATAGTGATGTCTCCGTTCCGACGTCTTGGTGGGGAGGGTACAGAGACGCACGGCCGTGCGTCTCTACGAGAAAATCTTCAAAATAACGCATAGGTGTGGGACGGCTGTGAAAATATATTGAGGGGGATACGTCTTTGTTGATATTCCACGAACATTCGATTTGGGAATAAATTTGTAGAGACGCACGGCCGTGCGTCTCCAAAATCTCCCCCGACAAAGACGTCGGAACGGGGACGTGTGTCATTCTCCGTATTTTGACGATGATATTTTTGGAGAAAGATGCTCATTTCTATATCATCCAATCTTCGTGAATATATGCTTTATTTCTGATATTTATAAAGATTCTGAAACGGTCATTGAGCAATACCGCAAACGTGACAATGTAGAAAAGTTTTTAACAATTTTAAAGGAAAAATTGGATTGAAACGCTTTCTAACAGGCAAACAAACAGTTATAGATTCAAAATTTTTTTTTGCTTTTATAGCATTCATAATTTATAGTGAATTAGAAACTCGAAAAGAGAAGGCAACCTTAAAACAAGAAAGCTTGTTAAAAAATGATACAACACAAAAATTATTTGATGATTTTGACACGATCGAAGAATATCAAGTCGCAAAAGACAATTTTAAATGAAGTGAAATAATTAAAAAGCAACATGATATTTTACTTTCCCGATTTAAAGAATTAGCCCATGTTATTGTGTTCTACAAAAACATGGGAAGAATTCAGGTAGGTTCTTTAAGGTCGATAGTAAGCTATCGTTTTTTATGGGATATATATACAATATTCATGTTCGAATATAAATATTGTTTTTTCTAATAAAAAATTTAATTTGTGTTCTTTTCGTTTCGGCACTCGTTATTAATTAAGGGCCATTTTTTTTGCGGTGCCGATTTTAGAATATTCTGTAACATTCATATCCCAGTCCATTTGGCGAACATGAAAATTACACATTTGCCAATCATCCGCATTGCCTATTTTATGCCAATTGCCATGCCAAGAAGATTGTGCTGCTGCGGAATAAATTCGACAAAAAGATATGCCGGAAAACTGATTCCATGTAGAAGCAATCATTCCCATGAAGTTCTCTTTGGCGCCCATTCGTCCCATGCTTAGAGTACCCTCTTCATTATTCCAAGCTGTTAATAGGACATCGAAGCCGAGTTTTTTGAAAAAGCGGGCGGATTCCCAAGCGGGTTCTTTATCGTTTATTTTTTGATATTTGTATTGCCAATCTGCAATAATGATATCTTTTGGCAGCTCGGTTAAAAGGGGCTCTAAATTAATGGGCGCGCGATCGTGGATGATATCATTGTCCCAACGTTTATCGTGATGATTTAGCAGCATATCATGCCACATAATGATTCGGGTATTGCGTTTTGTAAAAAAATCATGGAAAAACAATAAATGCTCTTTGAATAGATCGTGCAGCGAGCGTTTGCGACAGGCCGCACAACTGCGAATATTAAAGGCCTCGTCAAAACCAATATGAAAATAAGGCGGATTGCCAAAAAAGTCATGCAATTCCGATACGGCATCAAGCAAAAATTTACGGGTTGCAGGATTACTTAAACACCATGTCCAGCCATCCGGCTCAAAGAGGGGCTGCATGTGGGGATGTGTATTTAATACAACATGTTTTCCATTGCCGATACTGGCTCCGGATGCATGCCCTAATATATTGAATTGCGGAATGAGTGTAATACCCAATGTATTGCTTAATATAATTAAACGTCGGATTTCATCGGCATTGACAGTATATTTTTCCCAGCATAATTCTGGGTGTGACTGAAATGGGAAAGTGCCCCAAAATTCAAGGATGACGTAGTTCAATTTATAGTATGCTGCGAGCCGTATATCTTTTTCAATTTGTCCTATTTCAATTTCCGGAAACCAGCATAAATGAATGCTTCTGAAGGGCATTGCTGGGCTGTCTTTTATTTCTGCCTGAGGCAGTAAATAAAAAGAAAAAGTTTCTCGGCCGCGTTCTACTTCTGCGAGTTGTCGCAAAGTTTTGAGGGCATTTCGGGCGCCGGAGACATCGGAGTATGAAAGGATGATTTCTTTTTCTGTAATCTTAATGGAATAAGCTTCCGGCGCCATGGACTCTGGATTTTTTCCACCATCCATGATTTTAGGTACAATATCCCAGTACAACTTTGAAAATTTTAATATTTCATTGGTCTTTGGACCTATGATTCGAATCGGGCAATTATTGGTGATGTGGTATTCCGGCCCATCAAAAAAAACAACTTTTTGGGGCTGGGGAACGAGTCTTGACAATAAAACTGTTTGATCCTGTTCGTTCAAAATACTTCCCCTTCCTCTTTTTGATGATTCGTAAATTAAACGATTTCAGCATTTTTAGAAGTCACAATTTCAATTGTATCTGGTGCTTTAATTTTTATAACGCCAGAGCGATTCGCATAGACCTCAATTTTACCGTAGATAGTGGGAACGCTTCCGCTCACAAATTCCAAATCGCCAAGATTAGGATGAATGGCTATTTTGCTACCGCCTGGTGTTAAAAATTGAACACCGAGTACTTTTTCCAGCAAAAATGGTGCGGGTCCAGATGCCCATCCATGGCAGAGACTATGACGCAGCCCTTTATAACAGTAATTACCAAAATCGGCATGCAGATCATCCTTTCCGGCAACCGGAAATTCTGTAATCGGCGTGGTGTTTTTCAACCATTTCAAGTCAAAATCTTCCCAGAAAGTTGTTGCGCCATAATCAATCATCCCTCCCCAATAATGGCGAAGTAATTCTAAGCTATCTTGCACATCCATTGCCAGAAGTATGTAGTAACCATAAAAGGTACTGACATTGTTAAAGGGATCTTTCTGAAGGACATCACGGCGATCTGCCAAGCCTGAAATTGTCATGACGGCTGCAGCTGATTTGCAGCTACCGCAATCGGGAATATGTTTTTTTAATTTTTCATAAATTTTTAGCGGGGCCTCATTATTAAGCTCTAGAATTTTATATAGTTTAGAGGCAGCCTGAAATGTCCAAAGCATCAATCCCTGCAGGCCTGCATGCGTGCCGCCGGGGTTATCAAAATTTTGCCAGTCCAAGAAACGCGTATTTGGAACTTTTTCTGCGCCGTTTTCGTCGATATAACTGGATAAAAGAGTCGTTAATTGTACTAAGTATTCTTGTTGTTGTTTTAAATAATTTATATCAGCGGTATACCAAAAGTACTCATATTGATTAATGATCCACCACATAGAATAGCTACTGATATTGTTCATTAAATTTGGCAAAGGGGTAAGATCGCGAATAAAATCCAGGCTTTTAGGAATTAATGACGTATCTGAAAAAATACTTAAGATTCCGCGAATTTCGGGGTTGAGATCTCCCATCCAAACGAGACGGTCCCGTTTTACGCCATCGTAGATATAATCCTGCATATTAAGTTGAAGTGTATGCACGCTGGTATCATAAATTTGATTTATTCTAGCATCGGATGAATGGAAGGTTCCCACGCGTTCTAAATCTCGATAAATGGCTACTGCCGCAATATTTATTAATGTTAATTCTGTATCTAATGTATCAATGCGAACAAAACGGAATGCGGTATTGCCATATTCAATAAACCCCATTTTGGGAACATCTAATATTGTATCATGGATTGCATGATCTTGATTAGGCGTTCCCATTGCTTCGCTGACAGATTCCCCGAAGCGAATTCGAACACGTGATGGCGTGCGTGATGAATTTATAATTCGAATACCGCCATGCAATTCTATGCCAAAGTCTAAAAGTAAAGACCCGTTTGGATGCATAACACACCGTTGTCGGATATCTGAAATTTCGGGTTGAATTTCGCTGTTATGAAGTAAGTCCTCGGAATGTTCTACGTGGTCATGCAGCATAACGCGCGTGGTGAAAAGATATTCCCGAACGCGATCATCTCGTAAAGAATTTTTAAAGATTGACATAATATAAATAACTTTTGATCTATTGTAATAGGACGATAATTTTTACTAAAAATCTAGAATTCTTCTTTATTTATCTAGTATGAATTATGAAGACTTAATCTAATTCCATAAACAAAAACAATACGTTTAGAGTTAAAATTAAAAAGTTTTTTCTTTCTTTTTTGGAATATTAAAAATTTAGGATCTGATATCCTGCTGATATCTAAAATGTTTTATAATTGATGGTCATTATAAAATGGAATTTTTACTGATTTAAAAGATAAATCAAGAGCCTTCCATAAGAGAAAAAAGGATTTAATTATTCGTATTCCAAAGCCCCTTTTCGTATAAATGATTTAGGGCTACGGAAGCTCCGGCCAGTTCACCAATTTTTAAGCCTAATGTTGAAATACCTATTTGACAGCATTTTCGCATTTCTTTCCAGCCAAACATAGGCAGATAACGCATGACTGGTTCCATCATAAAATCACCGGCATAGTATGCGGTTGTTCCTAGCGTAATGAGTTCAGGATTAAAGGTGATTAAACAAATGCCAATACCTTGCGCTAAACGAAAACAAAATTCATCCCACATTTTTACACATAAGGGTATTTCGGCTTTTGCGCCTTCAAGCAGGGCCTGAAAATTTAGATTGTCCATTTTTCCATCTACGCACGCCAATTTAAAAATGGCGTTGTTTGGATCATTTTTTACGGCTTCTTTTAGATGATCGGCAACATTTCGTCCACCGCAATAGGCTTCTAAACAACCACTTTGCCCACATCCGCATAGCGGACCATTGGCATCTAAAACGATATGTCCTAACTCAGCGCCAATTTTCGTTGTACCGGTAATAAGATGACCGCCACTTATGACACCACCACCAACACCCGTGCTCATGGTTAGATAAACGATATCTTTTTTCCCTTTGCCACTGCCAAAAAACCACTCTGCTAAAACAGCAGCATTGGCATCATTATCCATTGCAACGGGAATTTTTAGTGCCTTTTGTAAATCATTCACAATTGGAACATTATCCCAAGTCATATTCGGAGATTTTAACATACGGCCATCAATCATATCCAAAGGCCCCGGCGCACAAATGCCGCAGCTTTTGATGTCTGCGATGCTTCCACCAACGCGTATGGCTAATTGATTTGCCATTTCAATAATGTTTTTTAAAGCGGTTGCGTATGGTGATGTGGGTACCCGATCACTTGCCAATATATTGCCATTGGAATCTGTAATACAAACTGCGATTTTTGTTCCACCGATGTCAACGCCTAATACTTTAAAACAATCCGTCATCTCATGTCCCTTGTTCTAAGCTATTTTAATAATTGCATATCTTCATCTGAGATACAGCGCCGGCGTTTTTGGGGAGCAGAAGGATTGGATGATACTGGCCCGCTTGGTCCGATGGGTCCGCTTGGCCCACCACTGTAATTCGGCCCGCTTGGTCCGATGGGTCCGCTTGGTCCGCCACTGTAATTCGGCCCGCTTGGTCCGATGGGGCCGCTTGGTCCACCACTGTAATTCGGCCCACTTGGTCCGATGGGGCCGGCAGGAGTCCCATTATTGAGCGCGGATGCGTGGTGGTGTTTTGGTGCAGGTGCTGCAAATAGATCAAATTCGTTCTTTTTTTCGTTTTCAGATCTTCTTGACATTTTTGCCTCTTCTTATTGATTTTCTTTTGAAGAATTAAGATAATTTTGTTCTAAAAATGTACTTCGTTTCAGTTTTTCGGTATTTGTATAATATCCTTCTGATTTATGTATTTTCCAGACCAGACTAAAATATTGGCTATATTTTTCTGCGATTGCTTGGACTGTAAATCGTTTCTTTGCAATTTTAGAAATTTCTGTCCGATCTAAATTTTTACATAGCGTGACAGCGTCACAAAATTCTGTAAAAGTGCGGCAGCGAAAGCCGGTAATGTCCTGTAATACGGTTTCGGTAAAAGCCCCCCAGTCCGTACTAATAACGGGCGTGCCGCTTAATTGTGCTTCAATGGCTACATACCCAAAGGGCTCAACGTACAAGGTGGGCATTAATACAGCATAGGCTTCGGATAATAATGTTGCCTTTGCTTTGCCGTAACAGCCGTTGTTGATGATTTTAAGTTCTCGGTTGCAGGCCTTTGCACATGTTTCGGCGATTTGAATGCCTTTATCTGTTGCATTTCGTCCTAAATATAATAAATATTTCTTTGGCGAAAGACAAGTGTGATATTGGCTTGGATCGAGAAAATGGGATATTACGGCATCGAAACATCGTGTTTGAGCAGTAAAATCGGATTCGCTTGTGTAGATCACATGCTGTTGGGCATAGGAGGGGAAAACTCGATAGTTTGCCCAGCAGTGATTATAGCCGACAAGCGGTTCGATAATAGGAATATTGCGCGGTACGTCAATATTGGATTGTGCGATACCATAGAGAGAAGATATCCATTCTGGTCTGCCGTCCGAGTGGATATTCTTTTTCAGTAAGCGGTTCAGTCGTTTTGTATAGATTTTATGCCAACGATTCTGGTACTGCCAATTTCCAGTACTCAAACCGCATTCGGCAAGATGTCCAAAGGAGCTTTTTGGGGGCAGTTTGGAGCCTTTTAATCCATAGTAGCAATATGGAATTTTTAAATATTCCAGCAATAGACAGAAATTCCAGCAATTAAGAATTTGTGAATTTTCGGGATATTGTTCTGGTATTAACGGCAAGTTTGGGTGTCCCAGAACATGCATTAAACTGGAGGTTGGTTGTAGCATAAAAAATTATTTCAATCAGAACATTTTGTGACTTCAATTTTTTCAATGATTTTAGCGGCTTCTATGGGGTCAAAATCAGATGGCGAGCTCGTTAGGCATGATGCGGAAGCGCAGGATAATGCTTCTTTGTAGTATGCAAAAATCTTTTCCGGATCTTGATTTTCTGCGATTCTGCGTAACAGAATGGCAGTAGTGCAGTCCCCTGCCCCAATGGGACTGACGATTTTATCTAATACCGGAATTTTATATTGCCAACTATTTTTTTTGTTGAAAAGCCATGCGATTCCAGCCCCATTTGTAATGCCAAAAAAAGTGTCTGGGTACTGCTGGCAAAGCTGTTGGGCGCCCTCTTTTAACTCCTCTTTTTGGGTAATGGCGCGTAATTCACGCGCATTAATTTTTAGAAAAGTGATCCCGATATTCAGGACTTCCTGCACCGATTCGCAGGAATCCATGATGACGGGAATATCATATATTTGCGCATATTTCGCAATTTTTGGATAAAAATCTTTTTGAATCCCAGCGGCATAACTGCCACAAAAAGAAATGGCGCTAAAAGAATGTATCTGATTTTTTATTTTTTCTAAAAGATGTGAGGATTCCTGCTCGGAAATAACATCGGAAGGCTCTATTAGTTCTGTTGTTGATCTTTTTGTCTGATCAATAATAGTATAACAACAGCGGGTTTCATGACCTGCCTGTATTATAATTTGTCCGCATTTTAAATCATTGAGGTTATTTAATAATTTCTGCCCAGCGGCACCGGCGTAAAAAGTGGCAACATAGGCGGGCACGTTAAGTTTGTACAGCGCACGAATAACATTAATCCCCTTGCCGCCGCCATCTTCATGCTTTGACACTGCGCGGTGAACATCTCCTGATGATAAATCTTTGAATTGAAGGGTTTTCTGCCAAGCCGGATTTAAACACAATGATAAAACGGGTTTGGGTTCTATATTTAAATGCATTTTTTTCTCCTTACGTATGATACTCCGCGTTAATCTTCACATATTGATACGTCAAATCACATGTCCATAGAGTAAATTTTCCCGTTCCGGAACCTAAATCTAAAGAGATGCTCATTTCACGCTGATGTAATATTTCCGCTAATTTTTTTTCTGGAGTACCTGCATCCACACCATTTCGTACAACAGGAACATTTTCATAATCTAATTGAACTTTTTCTGGATCAAAAAGGATGCCGGAATAACCTGCGGCATCTAAAATTCGGCCCCAATTCGGATCACAGCCAAACCAGGCGGTTTTGCATAGCGGTGATCGCGCAATTGCTTCTGCACATTTACGGGCATCGGAATCGCTGTGCGCACCGCAGATATTTAATTCAATAAAACTGCTGACACCTTCTCCGTCTAAAACCATCTCTTTGGCTAATAAACCGGATACTTTATTTAAGGCCTCACTGAAAAGTTTAAGCGAAGCACTTTTTTCCGTAAGCTGCGGATTGCCGGCCTGGCCGTTGGCAATACAAACCAGCGTGTCATTGGTGCTGGTATCGCCATCAATGATAATTCGATTGTAGGATTTTTCGAGGGATTCGCTTAAACATGCATTCAGCGCTTCCCGGGTTATTGCGGCATCTGTTGTGATGTAGGATAGCATCGTTGCTTGTGGAGGCCGACACATTTTCATCTGCGGCGCAATCATCCCTGCACCTTTTGTCATCCCCCCAATGGTAACTCTCTTTCCATCAATTATAACGCTTGCACTGATGTGCTTTGGATAGGTGTCCGTGGTGATAATAGCCTCAGATGCTAAAATTCCACCGTCATCTCTAAGAGACGCAGCCGCTTTTGCAATCCCTTTTCTTATGATGTCCATTGGCATCGGTACCCCGATTCGCCCCGTTGAAGAAACGAAAACTTCTTCGGGTTTTAAATTCAGCAAAGTAGCAACCTGCGTGGCCATGTCTTGCGTATCTTTATAGCCCTGTTTTCCGGTGCACGCATTCGCAATTCCGCTGTTAATGACAACGGCGCGGATAGAATGTCCGGCGGCGAGCAATTTGCGATCCCAGACAACGGGTGCGGCAGCAAAGAGGTTACTGGTGAATGCCCCTGCTGTTACGGTGGGGAATTCACTTTTGATTAATGCCAAATCTGGTTTGCCGCTTTTTTTTAATCCGGCGGTAATTCCTGTCGCTTTAAACCCTTTGGGACTGGTCACGGATCCGTTTTTATTTAATTCGATTGTATTCATGATTGTATTTAAAATTAATTTTTGGTTCAACAAAAATATTTGATTTCTTTGTTGCGTAAATAGAACTTCTTATCCGACTAAAACATTTGGGATGGCGATGTTTTTATAGTTTTAGGTGCGATTTCCTGGCGTATCTACTAAATGTGTGTGATTTGGAATGCCGTCTTCTTTGCAGGCTGATTTGATATTCAATAATAAAGATGCGCAGCTACTGATGCGTTCTTCGCGTTTCAAAATAGTACAATGCTGTATCACTTCTGTAAGGGCAGGGTAAGCGGCTAATTCTGGTATGCTTTCCAATGCAGGAACAGGGGCTGTTTTTAATTGCTCTTCGGCTTCTTTCCTGTTTTCTCTTTTTCTGATTTGTTCGATATCCTGTGGCAGGGGGCTCCCGCCGAAAAGATAAGCAAAGGAGACGCCTAAAGCAAAAATATCTGTCGCTTCGGTGAGTCTGTGGCGTGCTATTTGCTCTGGTGATAAGTAGCCTGCCGTGCCGGTAATGGCTTTTAAGGCTGAATTCGTAGGAACAGATACCCCGAAATCAATCAAAACAATTCGCCGTTCTGGGGTGAGCATAAAATTCGATGGCTTGATGTCCAAATGTACGAGATGATGCTTGTGAAAATATTCAAGCGCCTGGGTGCATTGTATCATAATGTCAATTTTTTGTTTTATGCTTAATTGATCTAAACGCGCGCGATTGGATAAATCCGTGCCGTCAACAAATTCCATGATTAAATCATATCCTATTTCAATAGCGAAGAATTTTATTTTGCGCAATGCGTAAATTTTTATAATCGAATCATTGCATTGTGTCGTGTCGAGCAATTGCGAGACAGCATACTCATTTTTTAAATGACGACATTTTGTTGAATATTTCGTGTCTTTTAATTTTGGGCGGTCTTTCCGAGTTTTTAAATCGCCTAAATAACGGTATAAAAAGTTTCGGATGGATTTTACACAAAGTGTTTCAGATCCGCTTTTAGCTAAATATAAAACGCTTTCAGCGCCCTTTGCCGCTAATTTATCTAAGGTATAGTGTCCTTTTTTGAGCGTACGCTGCAGTTCTTTATAGTTCTCCGAATAAAATTTTCCAGAGGACTGTTTTTTCCTTTTTTGATGCACTACTTTTCGGGGCAATAATGTTCTTCCGTTGGCATTTAAATCAATCTTAATTGGCGAAACTTCTTCCTTGCCAATGCCATCAGTTGAAGAAATTTCGGCGACTTCAGTTGAGCTGTCTTTCTTTTTTTTTGTTTGAATTAATTTTGTGGAATGGGTCATTGTTGTCGTTGTATTTTGTTGTTTTGAAATCTGATTTGGTATTTAGCTTTGTGATTTCATTCCCTCTGCCCGGACATTTCTGTAAAAGCATCGCGAAAGAGATTTCTGTTTCTATTCAATTTTATAGCTGCCCGATCTTGCCGAAAAGATCCCGATTATAATTTTCCAATACGCCTTAATATTGCCAGTACTTCGTCTTTCTCGCCACGCTGATGCACTTCTTGAGCCGCATCTTTTTCTAAATTTACTTCCAGTTTTTCTAACTTGACATATTGATCAAGAGATTTTCGGACTTTTTCCTGAGCATGCTCCGAGGAAATCTTGTTAAAATCGTTGACCAGTTCTGCCGGCTTTCTTGAATATAGTAATGAAACAGTTATAAACGGTTCGGTAATATCTGGATTTTCAATAACACTGTATATTGGGGATACATTTTTGCTTTTGAAATATTCCAGAATGTTGTAGAATATTGTGGAATCTCCGCCTGTGGGCACCTCCAATAAAAATAATGCCTCGATCGCGGCTTCCGATGGTAGTAAGTATGGATTCTGATTCTGATTTAACTGCTTCCCAAAATCTTGGCTGGCATCATAGTTGAAATAGGCAAAATGATTAAAATAAGGTTTTGATGTATATAAAATAAAATCCTCTTCATCAATGTGACCATCTAATAACTGCAGTTTTGCACTCTTTTTCGGAATGGATAAAAAAGTCTGTAAGGAATGAATTAACATGTCATTGTATGCGGATTCTGATACTTTGTGCTCAAATTTGTAGTGGTTGCTGAATAAAACAATATTCCCTGTATTGCCACTGTCTATCGCAGCTGCTAATGGACCGGCTAAAAAGGACGATGTGTTGCTGATAAATTCACTCGATTCCAGCTTGGCATACGGGAGCAATAAATTGAAAAAAGTTTTGTCTTCCGTTTCTATATTATTGGCCTTGGTTAAATCTTCTAACATCCCCGTTGTTATTCCATTCCCAGTTCCACCGCCGGTAGAACTGAAGACCATCGAACCGCGACTTAATGCTAATAACTCCTGGCGTATCGATATGTACGCACGATAGCCGATCTCTGGATTCATTCGCGAACCCTGAAATTGTCCACGTCCAGCGTGAATTGCCGCAACAATTCGCTGACCGCCACCAACCACCTTGCCTAACTCAACTTCCGATACATTCACTAATGTGGCATTACTGTTAAGTTTTACCGCTAATTTGCAGCCTGCTCCACCAATTCCTATTGTCATTTTATTTGCTCCTCTAAATATGCCGAGCTTATTAATTCAAAACGATTCGACGTTGCTATATTCGCTAATGCTTTTGCGCCATATTTCGTGATGTATATATTCTTGCGATTACGCTCATCACGAATCTCTATAAAACATAAACTCGCCACGGATTCTATGACCGCTACAGCAGTCTGCTTCGTGCGCGTGATCCCCGCATGCTTTAAATCATCAAAACAATTCGTAATATTATACTTGTATCCCTGACTCTCACTCTTCGCAGACCATAATAAAATAAGATAGTGGGCCTGCTTTAATCGCGATAGTTGAGCTTCACATAACTCATGCTCAATTGATGTTTCCATTTCCACCGCCTGCCTGCTTCTATTTTTTGATAATTACGATATATAATTTTACTTTACTATAGTATTTTGTCGCCATAAAACAAGCCCATAATTCTGTTTTTCCTTTTTCTTTCTCAATTTTATTTTTCTCTTTTAATAATACCGCCCTTTAAACCTTATATATAAGCATAATTAGAAAATCCATATAATAGAATTATAATATAGTGTAATAAAGTACAGTGTATTACAGTATAGTAAAGTATATTTAATATATCGCAAGTAAGAGAGAGTGGGAATACAAGAACGCATGGGGTGTTAAAACAGAGTTGCGAGGGGGTTGTTTTATTGGTGTTATAATCGTGCGGTGAGGATGGGAAAGAAGCCAATAAGCAGTGGCTGGAGGATTCTTTCAAGAAATTGTGAATTGGGGGCTCTTTGGTTCTTGAAGTGTCTGTTTTTTTTTGTCTTTTGCAAAGCGAATAAATAGAAAAAAGTGCAAGCGGTTGCTTCAGAAAATATAGATAGCATAGAAATCTTTTGGATGGAATAGGATTCGGATGCCTATATTTGCGAAAAGAGTATAGAAAATCGACAAAAAAAAAGGGCGACGGGAAAAAATCCAGCCGCCTGAAATAGAATAACTTATGGAAATGATTTGTTGTTTTTTTATTCTGCACCGGGAGTCTTTATTGTGATGTGTTGCATGTGTACTTCTGGTTTAACAGTGGGATCCATCATGAAGTGGCGGATTTCTGTAAATTTAGCTTTATATTTTGGACCTGAAGCACGGCAAAGCAACCCTCTGTTTAGCTGCATGAGCCCCATGGTTCCAGCAATCCAGTTGTTTGTCCATCCTGATTCCACGCACCATGCTCCCCAGCCAGTATCCGCTGAGCTGCCAAAAAATTCCCATAGCTCATCATCAAACCCGCGAAGCCAGCAGCCGTCTAAATAAGGGTGGTCTACAGAGCGAGCTT
>JBAYAV010000041.1:0-13647 GCA_041669565.1 Lentisphaeria bacterium | reverse complement strand
TGTGCAATACGATAGATGCAGATCGCCTTAAAACCGGGATACGCAAGAATAATTTCATCCGCCGATTTTGTGGCAGGATCTCCATCTAAAGCAGCCTGGATATCCAATTTTAATAATTCGCGAATGCCCGCTAATTTGTTCAATAACTCAGCCGTAAACTTTTCCGCACAACAGCGCGCTTTCTCAAAACAATCAGGATCTCTTTTCTTCGTGTGAGGACGACATGTAATGGCACGCGTAATCTGTTCCACAAACCCCGCATAAACTTCATGCAGCAATTCGCCAGTTTGGAAAAAACGCCCCGCTTCCGTAAATATTTTTCGACCCGAATACCCCGGAAATAACAGCTCCAATACCTGCAGCAATAACGCCACTACATTCTCACGCTGCGGCAAACCATAGCGTCCCTCTAAACTCACCCCCGGACCAACTCGATAAGATTCACATAGCTGGTGTGAAATATTCTGTAATAACTGTTCATTCTCTGAAGCATTCATACTCATTTATATTCCCTTTCTATTTAAAATGTTACAGGGCATTGTCCATGCGTTTTATATCCATATCTACACCGAAGCACCCCTTTGCCACATTTAATCTCAATTCTTTCATACGCATTATAAACGCCAAAAGAAATTTTTCCAAAACGGACGACGATGTCGCTTCACAAAAACGGATACTGCATCCTCTTCCCACATCCGAATACAATGCAAACAGACTTACATTCAACAAGTCGCCGGATACATTGAAAAGAAACGGATTCATTTCTCCGTCATTCTTATTTCCCGTGTTAAAAAGAAAAACAATTCAACCATTTTTTCTGCCTCAGGATCCCAATTCCGGCATCGGTCGTTCTCTCCCAGTTGTCGCGTTAATCAAAACAGCAGATTTTAGACATTTCGTCATCAGACTCGGAATATCCAATCCCCTTTCATCTTCATAAATAGCCTCTGGATCCGCCATTGTTGATGGTCGAGCCGGTGCAAAGACCGTACAGCTATCCGGGACATCCTCACTCGAAATATCAAACGTGTCAATTTTCCGGGCCAGCTCCATCGTTTCAAGTTTTTCAAACGTCAAAAGCGGACGTAATACCATAAATTCCGCCGCTTGGCTGATTGTTGCCATGTTTTCCATCGTCTGACTCGCTACTTGCCCCAGATTATCTCCCGTAACGATTGCCTGGCACCCTAATTTTTGCGTCACAACATTCGCAATTCGAATCATAAAACGCCGATATAAAATTGTGCGAAAACGGCTTCTACAAAGATCACGCACAGCCTTTTGGGCTGGCAAAAGATTAATCGACAACAACTTTCCCGGTTTTTGAAATTGATTCAGTTTTCGCACAATCGTACAAACTTTTGTCACCGTTGCCGGTGGCGTATAAGGCGAGCTATGAAAAGTCAGAAAATCAACACTACAACCACGGCGCATCATCTGATAGCATGCCACCGGCGAATCAAAGCCGCCGGACAAAAGTGCCAGCACGCAACCGCCGCTTCCCGAGGGCAAACCGCCAGGACCAGCAATCCGCTCAAAAGAAACAAAAGCACGCTTCCGCCGGATTTCCACTTCAACAACCATCCCCGCATGCCTCAAATCAAGAGATAACTCCGGATGATCCGACAAAAGCTTCTCGGCAAAATACCGCTCCAGCTCTTCGCTCGTCATCGAAAATTCCTTGTTACTTCTGCGCGCCCGCATCGCATAGCTATATTCACCATTCTGATCCGGTGTATTTGCTGCAATATAGGCCTCGCAAACTTCCGAAAAATAACGACAAACGCAACCCTCCACCGCATCCAGCGTCGGCTCCAAATAAAAGCCCGGGGATATAGAAGACACCCCAGCTATCGTCGGAATCATTTGGCGACACAAAGCCACATCTTCTTTCGTCAAACAAGTCTTCTCCCCCATCGGCAATAAAAAAATCCGGCCGCTATCATAAATAATGCGGAATTTTCCAATCGACGCCAGCCTCTTTTGCAGCATTTGACAAAGCCGCTCCTCAAAAAAACCGCGATTTCGGCCTTTTGTACCGATTTCATTATAGCGACATAAAATTGCATTGTACGGTAAAAATGGTTGCCAGGGCATAAACTCGTATTTCCTCAAAAAATTTAAGAAACAAAAGGCACAGAGTTTTTCCAAATATTCAGAACAACTCTGTGCCAATCTATTGTAAGAATTACAAAATAAGACTCTTATTTTGTATAAGATTCTTCAACGGCCACGGCAACAGCAACGGACGCGCCAACCATCGGGTTATTTCCCATTCCGATAAAGCCCATCATTTCAACGTGCGCCGGAACCGAACTGGAACCCGCAAACTGAGCATCTGAATGCATGCGCCCCATCGTGTCGGTCATACCATAAGAAGCCGGACCAGCAGCCATGTTATCAGGATGCAATGTACGACCAGTACCACCACCAGAAGCAACAGAGAAATACTTCTTGCCGGCAGCAAGGCGTTCTTTCTTATAAGTACCCGCCGTAGGATGTTGGAAACGAGTCGGATTCGTGGAATTGCCCGTAATGGAAACATCCACCTCTTCTTTCCACATAATGGCAACACCCTCACGGACATCATTCGTGCCATAGCAACGAACAGTAGCACGCGGGCCTTTGGAAAAAGCTTTGCGACTCACTTCGGTCAGGGTACTGGTCTTATAATCATAATTCGTCTTAACATAGGTAAAACCATTGATACGACTAATAATATAAGCAGCATCCTTGCCCAAACCATTCAACACAACTTCCAAAGGCTTGGTACGAACTTTATTTGCAGCAACAGCAATGCCGATAGCACCCTCCGCAGCAGCAAACGATTCATGCCCGGCAAGAAAACAAAAACAATGCGTATCTTCATGCAAAAGTCTTGCCGCCAAATTACCATGGCCAACTCCAACCTTACGCTCATCCGCAACAGACCCCAAAATACAAAATGCCTGAAGCGCTTCGCCGAGCACTGCCGCGACTTCTGCCGCTTTTTTTGCGCCCTTTTTCAGCGCAATTGCCGCGCCAAGACAGTAACACCATTTTGCATCCTCAAAACAAATTTTTTGAATGTTCGTCGCAATCTCATAAGGATCAAACCCGTGAGCTTTGCAAATCTCTCGGGCTTCAACAACATCCTTAATTCCATATTTTTTACAAACCGCTTCAATTTGAGGAATGCGGCGTTCATAACTTTCGAAAAGTGCCATCTTTTTTCTCTCCTTCTATAGGATATTCGGAAACTGGGTAACAGTAAATACCGATTTTATTTATTCGTGACGAGGATCAATATATTTTACCGCACCGTCTTCTTTAGCAAAACGACCATAAGTGCCCGTCGCCTTCTTCAACGCATCATTTGCATCCATGCCCTGCTTAATATGCTCAAGCATAATGCCAGCATTAACAAATTCATATCCGCAAATTTCATTATTTTCATCCAACGCAAGCTTGGATGTATATCCCTCGGTTGTATGTAAATAACGAGACCCTTTTTGAATCGTTCCATAAGTCGTGCCAACTTGAGAAGTCAACCCTTTGCCAAGATCCTCAAGACCCGCACCAATCAACAGCCCACCTTCTGAAAAGGCACTCTGACTGCGGCCATAAGCAATCTGTAAAAACAATTCACGCATTGCCGTATTAATGGCATCACAAACTAAATCCGTATTCAATGCCTCTAAAATGGTTTTTCCCGGAAGTATTTCAGCAGCCATACAAGCAGAATGCGTCATACCAGAGCAGCCTAGCGTTTCCACTAAAGCCTCTTGAATGACACCCTTCTTTACATTCAAAGTCAACTTACAGGCACCCTGCTGCGGAGCACACCAGCCCACACCATGAGTCAGGGCCGAAATATCTGTAATTTGACGGGACAGAGTCCATTCACCTTCCTGTGGAATCGGTGCAGGGCCGTGATTACACCCCTGCTTCACACAGCACATATTTTCTACTTCTTTTGTTGTGTTCATAATCGGAATTTTTTCCTCTATATTATATCATCAAGATGGGTTAAACAGTCTATCCAGACTGTACCTGCAGAACTATTTAAATGTAATATCTCAACGAGCTTTTTCAACTAAAATGCTCTTATTTTATCTTTATTTATCAATTCCATTTATAATATTGTAATACCGCTCCGAGCACTTTTTTAACGCCACACGAGTCAATGGAGAACATTTTTCAAAATGCATTCCAAATGTTGAACGCGCCATTCCCATCCACTGTTTAAAATCTTTAATATGGCGGCAATCCAAAGAAAATTCGAGTCGCTTCCGCAGGTTTTTCTCCCATAATCTTTTAACATTAGGCCGCTGTTTTGAAACAAAGGACAAACTGTTCAACCGAAAATAAACCTGATTTAATAAAATTAGAACCTCATTTTCTTTTTCGAAAATTTGTTTTTGCAATTCGTTTTTAGAATCGTAAAGCCATTCATCTCTTTGCCAATCCAGGGACTCTGCGTCAGCTTTTTGCATTAATTGATCCAAATCATGTTTGCAGAGTACGATCATAGCATTGTCTCGCTCAACCTGCTGTATATTTCGATGATAAACCCACGTATCAAGCCCCAGCAGGAAGGACGCCGACAAAAAGATGGTCAGCAACACGGTACAAACAAAGGTTGTTTTCAAGGCATTGCGTTTTAACATTTTATACATTCTTTGATAAAATGGTGTAGAGTATGCCTTGATTGGACGCTGAGACTGATAGTCATAGATATCATGCACAAAATCGCCAACACTGTTATAGCGATTTTCCGGATTCAGAGACATTGCTTTGAGGCAAATAGCTTCTAATTCATGGGATATCGTTGCCCCGAAGGGATGCGTTTGCCGTGGCCGCAGGAACTGGCCATTTCGTACAGCATTCAGAATATCATTTACATCTTTCAAGTGATCGAAGGGGTTTTGCCGTGTCAGAATTTCATACAAAATGACCCCCAGCGAGTAGATATCACATCGATGATCCAGAATTTTATTTTCCCCGCTAGCCTGTTCCGGCGACATATAGCGTGGCGTTCCATTCACAAGATTATTAACAGTCAGATTCGATGTATCCGTATCATGCCTTGTAAAATGGACTATTCCAATGGAGCCTTTTTCATCCCGTACCTCCGATACCTCCACCTTGTTTTGCAAAATATCTTTACTAAGAATCGGCTTTTTCAGTGGCTTCGTCTTGCGAACAAGCCCCCAGTCAATAACAGTCACTTCACCAAATTTTCCAACCTGAATATTTTCCGGCTTCAAATCACGATTAATCACGCCCTTACTGTGCGCAAAAGCGACACCGTTACAAGTCTTCAAAAAAATTGCCAGCAGTTTTACTTGCGGATATTCACGGACACATTCTTCGTCACCGTCTTTTAATTTTTTCAAAATATCGCGCAGGGTATCCCCCGTTAATTTTTTCATTGTAAAGAAGACGCCATACTGAGGATCAAATCCGAGTTGATGCACTGGAACGATATTAGGGTGTTCCAGCTGTGCTGTTGCGCGCGCTTCCCGTATCATCCGCTCGATATATTCTTCGTTGAAACGATATTCCGGGCGAAGCATTTTTACGGCTTGGGGCCGTCCCAGCCCCTCATCCTGTGCTTCGCTCACGATCCCAACTCCGCCAAAGCCGAGTTCTTCCATATGATGAAAATCCGGATGGCAGGAATTCAATTTGAAGCCCAAATGCTCTAGCGTGCGCTCCACTTTTTGGCGTCCAGACACAAAACTCTCATGATTAATAACAACGGTGGCATTTAAAGAAACGTCATCACATTTATTTGCATTAGTTGATTTATCATGACGATTCTCTAATGTTTCGTTCTTTTTCAACGGTCAAATCCTTTTCTCAGTTCACGCAATAAGTAAAGCCCAGTTTTTAAAGCGCGTAAATATAATACGTTTATTAATGTATACCATTAAAATAAACTTACTATTTAAAAAAAGACAATCTTTTTGCAAAAAAAACAACAAATAGGAAAAATATACATTGTTTCAAAATGAATATGCACAATAAATATCTTTTACATAAATCGAAAAAATCCATAACCTCAATGTCATCCGCCGCTATCGAAACGAAAACCCTAAATCCGGCCAAGCTCCGCAATAAAAGCTTATTTTGACTTCCTCTTCAAGAACTCGGCACTTTTGCCCCAATTCCGTTCCATGCATTAAAAGTCATCACCAAGAAAGATTACAAATTCTTCTAGCCCACGCTTCTCTAATAGTAATGAAAGCAAGATATCGTTTGATATATTTTGCTCCATGAAGTTTCTGCCAGTGAATTAAACCCTACAGCAAAAGACCCCTTTTGATTTTTTCTGAGAATTTATAAACCGGTTTTCCCATTTTCTCACTTTCATTATACCACTGAAACGGACCGCTTACAATTATTGTTAAGCACTGTCTGCAACGCAGGCACCGGATAAAACACAAAAAAACCTTCCTTCGCAAGAGTCCTTAAATAAACGGAAATCCAACTGCCGTGACATCCCATTTTTTAATAACAAACAGGCTCTTGAATACAATAACTTAGGCGCAAAGAACGCCATAGAAACTCAGTCCATTTACCGCCTCTCTAATAAAACAGAGAGACGGTAAACAAATCCATAAAATACAATTTTATAACAAGATAATTTTTCTGCATCAAAAGGCAGAAATAAAACGGAAACCCCGACACAAAAGGAGGCTTCTATCCGTTATTTGTGCGTCGAATTCAAATACAATATATCGGAGCAGATGCCCTCGCCTGAAAAAATATATTTGCCATCGGCTTTCAACGTTTTGCCAAAAGCACTGCGATAATCACCCTCCCCCTTCAGCATCGCTTTGGACACCTCTGGACCAACTCCTACAATAACAATCGCTTTTTCACCAGAATTGGCCGTGAATTCTGCCACACGAACAGTTCCCGATAATGTGTCCACCACAAGTTGCTTCGGAGCTGTATCGGACAGAATAAAGGACTGGAAGTTCTTTAGCGCCTTCACTGTCTTGCTGAATTCTTTCCACTGAACAGCATACGATTCTTTGGGCAATTTGGGCGATCCCAAATAGGCATAATTATAATAAACAAAGCCTTTGGCTCCGTGAATTGCAGCAATCAAGGCCATGGAACGCATTTCATCATTGTTTGGCGCACGGAAATTTGCCATATCCGCATCGTTCTTAGCATAGTACGTTCCCATATTCATAACCTGCGGATTAACCCACATCGGCATACTCGTATGAGCAAGCTGCGTTACAGCAAATTCTGCGGCCTTTAAATGATAGGGTTTCGTCTTACTCACAGGATAACAGTCAACCCCTAAAATATCTGCCGTTGACCCCAGAGCGGGGATAGTTTCTGCACGATAATCAATCCCGTAAGTGGGATGATTTGAATCGAGTTGGTTGAATAAGCGACGCATTTGAGTCAGACGTTTGATTTCACCGGGGGGTTCCTCGTCATTAATATACCAGGCAAGCAGCGCGGAATGATCCTTGAACGAGGTTGCCAATTTACGCACGATCGCATCTTGACCAACAGCGCCTTCCCATTGTTTACGACTCCAACGACCTTTTGAGCCGACATCCTTTACCGAAAAAATCACTTTGACATTTTTTTTGGCACAATAATTCAGAACTTCACGAATGAGCTCAATTCGATCGCTGCCCTCACGAAAGCGCAAATCCATGGAATTATAGGACAGCACACAATTAACACCAGCAGCACTAAAAGCATCGATGTCGCGTTTCGTTAAATTTCCGGCATAAACACCTAGAGGCATAAAAAGTTCGCCATCAACATAAGCACGACCGCGTGCGTCAAAACGTACCATTTGCTTTGATTGGCCGTGTTGAATTACAAGCGGAATATCCGTAGAATAAACAACCTGTTTTGCAACGGCATCAATGCAATAGACTTTGGTATTATATGTCCCATCCGGAATATCAGAACAGTCAAACGATGCGCTTGAACCGGTAAGTTTAGACACAAATGTTTTACCGTCTTGCAATGCAAGCTGAATGTAAAGATTCTTGTTTTTCGGGAACGAATAGTCATAGAACGCCTTAACGGTCAGTTTACCGTTGTTAACAGTGTTATAGGGTGCAACAAAGTAAACGCTCCATAACCCCGACCCCAGTTCCTTAATTGAGACATCATCAAACCAAGCCGTTCCAGTTGCCCCACGCCACAAATACAATGAAAGCGAGGCTGAAACAGCATTTTTGGGAGCAACTTGCTCCGCACGAATCAGCGTCCAGTCCTTTGTTCCCCAAATACCGCGCAGAAAAACTCCAGTGTTACTCAAATAAACTGATTTACCATTTTTATCCTGCCCCGAAAATTCCAAACACAAAGATGCTCCGGCATTTTTGCATGGCACAAGATCTTTCGTTTTGACCCAGGCACTAATTTCGTAAATTTTGGAAGGTTCTATTTTAAAACTCTGTCCAGTTACCCTATAGGACTTGGGATCTGTCCGAATTATTTGCAATGCACAAGTACCGTTACGCCCTGCGCCGAGAACAACTTTTCCCGCCTGGGCAAGCCCTTTCCAGCCAGTGGTGTTTTCTTCAAAACCAGAATTGACGATCTTTACCGGTTGGGACTGTATTTGATCCTCTCGCTCAAGCTGGGTTAAATCAAACGGCTGAATCGCGAAGGCCGAAAACGAAACGGCCGTCGATAACACGATGAGAAAAAATGTTTTTTTAGAAAAAAGCATAGCTCGATTGCCTCGTTTTATTGAAGATACCAAAAATTACCTGGGTCCATATACAGAAGTGTACTACAGACTTCACCAGGGCATCGGAGTGTCTCCGTGTGACCATCAAGAAAAGACATATTGGTAAAACCATTGTGAAAAGCAGCTACTTTATGACTGCTGCCAGATGAAAGAGGATCCCAATAATGCCACGGCAAACCTGCTGTTCCTGTCACAGCGTCTGTCAGATAGCCAAACGTTGATGGCTGAGCAAAATCAGGACCAATCAATTTCAATGCGTTTTTTGGAGTCCAGAACCAACCTCTTTTCGATGCATAGCGAGACGGCATTCCATAAGCGCTTGTATTAAGCACCTTACTTTTCGTCACACGTTTTGAGTCGCTGATAACCGCTTCCGGACAAAGCCAATTTTTACCGACATACCAGCCACTGTAATTAGGACTACTCAGGTAAACACCCGGCGTGTATCCTGCTTTGCAAAGTATTTCAGCATAGCTCTTTAATGCATCATTTTCATAGGTAATAAACCACCCATCACTGTCATCAGAATAGAGCACAAGCGTGAGCATGCATTGCTTTTGATTATTAACACACGTGATGGTTTTGGCTTTCCTCCGCGCCTGACTAAGCGCCGGCAAGAGCATGGATGCCAAAATTGCTATAATAGCAATAACAACCAAGAGCTCGATCAGTGTAAAGACATGATCTTTTTGTGAATTAGACATACTGTAATCTCCCTTCATTTGTTTGTTTGTTTTTTGTTTTTCGCGTATAAAGATAATATTGACGCGTCCTTACTGCTTTTTTGTAAGATTCTAGAAAAAATTCTATCATTCCGTGTAGACCTCCTTATTGGCACATTAATCGCTGAGAATATCGCTATTCACATCCTTTGCATGGAACATCCATTTTCCATTTTCCAGCGCCGTTAATCCATACTCAGAACGGTACTTTTTATTCCGATCTATTAAAATTTCAGCCTCAGCTTCACCGGGCCCAAGTGCTACAACAATCACTTTCGATTTTCCCTCATCATCCGTTAACTGCCAAGCCTTTACTTGTCCCTTCCGTACTTTTAGCGGTACTTCTTGCACTGTTTTTTCAGAAAGCAAGAAAGGCTTTAGTTTATTTAGAAGTCCAATTCCCTTTTGCACTGTTGCCAAATTAGCTTTCGTATCCCCGTCTTTTTTGGGATCCGGCTGACAAAGCGGAGTATAGGTGTAAAAATAATAGCCATTCACACCATACCCTGCGGCAAGTAAAATCATGGCACGAAATTCATTTTCGTTTGGAAAACGACATTTGGAATGATCTTTTGTTTTTGAAAAATACCGACGCATATTAAACATTTGTAATGTAAACCAATGCGGCAATCCGGTTTGTGCTCCTTCTTCCAGTTGGGGAACCATGGAAGCAATAGACTTCTCTTCATGAATCGGATAAGCATCACAGCCCAAAGCATCCGATGCCGGGCCATAAACCCGCATCGATTCAGTCGTATATCCAAGTGCGCATAATACCCACGCCGGATGGTTCGGATCAAGCTTATTCAATAACTGACGGCGCGCAGTCAACTCCGGAATCATCTGGTTCGGCAACTCATCACAAATGTACCAACTCAGCAGACCCGGACGGTCTTTGAAAAGTGAAACGATACGCCGAACAATTTTATCCGTTCCATGATCTCCATAAAGCGAAGTCGTAGCGTGGCGTCCCGATGCAGCATACAAATTTTTGATAGAAAAAACAATTTTGAGGTTCTTTTTTTCACAGTAGTCAAAAACTTCCATTGCTCGTTTATAACTTCTGGGTGCCTTACTAAACCCCATTGAGGTAGCATTATAAATCATCAGGGTATTGAAGCCGATATCTTTTAAAAAGGTCAGCTCGCTTTTCTTATTTGCATTACAAAAAACTCCAATTGGCAAAAATTTCTTGCCATCAACAAGGACTCGATTTTTGGAATCAAAACGACAGTAAGAAGGGGCTTCTATATCGGTTTTCGCCACAGTAAGCGGAAATTCATTTTCTTCCAGGATCAATTTTCGTGCAGTATCAAGAACTTTTACTTTCAGTTGTCCATCCCCTAAAGCTTCTTGAGGTAGTTGTAATTCTGCTTGATCTTCAATAATAGGAGCAATCATGACATTGCTATTCCATTCGGCATAAGCATACAATTTACCAGAAGCGGCCTCGTTCATGATTGTTTTCCCATCATTACCGAAAACCAACTTCACTTTTTGCCCCGGCATTGCCTGCAACATCGGAGTATTGGCAGAATAAATAGTCCAGCGACTTTCTGCCGGAGTAATTTTCGCTTCATCAAACCATACTTTACCCGTCATGTTCCGATCCAGATAAAAAGAGAAAGACGCTCCAGAGGCCTGTTCTGGTATTTTAAGGTTTTTAATTTCAATTCGCGTCCAATCCGACGTTCCACGCACGCCTTTCGGATAGATTCCTCCTCGCATCCATTTTCCGTCTTTTCCTACAAGCCCAATGCAAAAAGTGCCACCGCGACCAATCTTTTTATTACCGACATCTTTGATTTCTTCCCCGCGAATCATCGCACTGAAGTTGTACGCTTTACCAGGGATAACATTCAGGTCCTGAGTCCCAGCAATGACATATTCTTTCGGATTGGTTCGTTCATAAAAAAGTCCTCCGGAAGCAACACACCCACCGCCATTTTCAACGCAAGCCCGCGAGTTTACTTTCCAGCCACTAGCCCCCGCCTCAAAACTAGGATTTACAATTTTTACCACAGCTGTTTTGACTTTTTCCAGCTCTTTATATTTTGTAATATCAATCTCTTGTCCACAAAGTGTCAGACAAAATAGTAAAACAAAATATACTGTAAAATATTTTTTCATAAAATTCATTTTTCCATCCATAAAACTTAAAAAAAACCGGTTTCATTTCTAATATCGAGAATTATTTTTTTAACGGAATCCCTTTCGGAAAGACCACTTCATAAGGCACACTGCAATGCAAATATTCCAAAGGCTTGGCTTTGGCAACCAAATTCAAAAAATCATTAAGCTTTTCCCAATACAATTCCGCCGATGGCGGATTTAATTCAATGTAATTATCATACCCCCGGATATTCGGCAAATAGGATAGTACTTTTATTTTCTCTTCCAAACCAGCCGCCGCTATTTTCTTTAACATTGCTTCGCTATGAAGATGCCAACATAAAAGGACTTCTGGCAGCATTTCATCGAACGGCCATGGTTGTTCTTCAAAATAAAGAGGCTTCTCACAACCAGAAAAATCAATGTCATATTTATGACAAATTGCAGCCCATTGCTCGGCCGCAAAATTTTGATACCCTGCCAGCGGAGTAAAAAACTGCAGTGCAATTTTTCGGTATCCTCTTTCACGCAATTGCGATACTACCAAATCGATCGTCTGAAACGTATCAAATTCACAAACATGAACTGGTAAATCTCCAGCATAATGCCGTACTAACGGAATAATGCCGGAACGAGAAACAGCCATAGCACACTCTGGAGTCAATGTATTGTAACCAAAAAGAAGAATATCAATCGGACAGGTTTCCCAAAAACTCGGATCTTCTCTCAACCGCTTGTTTCCCATATCTAAAAACATCGTATTGTAATTCTCATAATGCAATTTACTTGCCAAATTACTTAAAAACTCCCGATTCTCAGCGGTACTGTCAATTTTCTTGCACAACACACCAATTGCATAATGCTTGACACGCTTATGAGCACAATAATTTATAACGCTTCCCCGCGGCCCCGGAGAAATGAATCCAGAAATGGAAAGCGGCTTGACCGCCTTACTAATGGTCTGCATGGAAACATCAAACTCTAACATCAAAACACGCAATGGCGGAAGTTTTTCCCCATAGACGCCGTCCAAAATGTTTTTTTTAATTTTTTGGGTAATTAAGGTATGTTTTGTTATGTTCATCTTTAATGCTCTATATTGTGCTCTATACCATATTATAATACACAAATTAAAAATTTCAACTAACGTATACTTAAAATCATTCTAAAAATCAACTCTAGTTTGTGATTTGTGATTATCCAAAAAATGTTTAGACTTGTAGATAAATTTTGAATCCGACACCGGATACGCCTTGATGCGCTAACCGCTAAGTGCTTTGATATTAACACGAAGCACAACACAAGTCAATCAAAAACAACAAAAAATATTTTATTCCCCTTCAAGAACGGATAGAAAAATATTTCGCCTCAACGCGAAAGAACATCGTTTTTATCTATGTTTCACGCATCCTATTGCGTTGAAAACCAGCCGAAAAAACACAAGGACGTGCGTCTCCATAAATCAACGGACGTAGCTACATATTGGGGATGCCTTTATCGGTATATCAAACATCATATTATCTTGCAATCAGCACAGAAAAATGCACAAACGTACGTCTTCATAGATCAACGAAACGGACAACATATTAGGGATGTTTTTCTGCGTATTTTGGTCACCTAAAGTTTATACCCAAAATGTTTTAATCTTGTCATAATCTTTAACAATGATTACAATGCCTTCCGAAGCATTGCATGACTTCCATGGTTCTTCATGTCTTTTTGATGTCTTGACTTTAAACTTGCTAAAACCATGCATCCATCTTTTTATACCACAAAAGTCATAGCATTTCAGGATAGTTTATGCATCTATATGTTCTTTCTTGAAATCACAAAAAAAGTTGCTATATTTTTTGCTGTGGTTTTTGATTTTACAATTTTTGCCCACCCTACCATTGGGGGAACCCCCTCCCCGCGCGTAAGAAAATTTTGAGATTATTAATACCGCATACCCATAATCATAGCAGATAAGGGGCTGTAAAAAAATTAACTTGACAATTTGCCGAAAAAATCGTGATTTGATTTTGGGGCCGACAACGAGGAGCATACCCTCAGGTATGTGACGAGGTTGGCGGCACAAAAAGCATT
>JBAYAV010000040.1:0-13680 GCA_041669565.1 Lentisphaeria bacterium | reverse complement strand
CGTGATTTGATTTTGGGGCCGACAACGAGGAGCATACCCTCAGGTATGTGACGAGGTTGGCGGCACAAAAAGCATTCACGAGAATCAGGCAAATGGAAAGGTTATTTCTGAACAGCCCCTTAGGACAAACACCAACAAAAACCCGTCGCGCACGAATTCTTTTAGGAGCCCTTTCAACCACAGATCAGACGATCTTTTCCCAATTACACGCCAAGTTCTTTAACGCAGTGCCAAGAAGTTCTTTGCGCCATCCAGCCACAAGTTTATGAGTTACATCGGGGCCATTTTTCTCAACAGCATCCACAAAAGAAACCGCATCTTTTTTAGAGCCAATCAAAATAGGATCAATACTGCGCCGAGTTCCGTTCTCTTTTATTATTTTGGCAATCTTACTCGTACGAGATTTCAATATGCCCGATGATAAATACCCGCGCTGAACCTTTGGATGCTCTTCTACAGGAACAGCTAATCCACGCTGCACTGCCTTTAAAATTTCCGGCCCAAAACTTTTAATCAGCTTCGGCCAATACCGTTTCACGCGTTTTAAATCATCCAGCTCTTTCGGCAGAAGATACACCACTTCTACAATTTGGGCATCACTTAAAATCCGCGGCCGGGCCTTATTAAGCTGCCGCGCTAAAGTCTCGCGCCAGCAAGAGACCTCTTTTAAAACAGCCAAATGCGTAGAATCCAAATGATTATGAGGTAATTTCTTCCAATAATTTTCCGGCAATACCTCTTCATAAAAAGACGGCTCCGAAAATTGTCCCATCTCCTGCAAAAAATAATCCCAGTTATTACATCCACGAATTCCACATTCCAGCTTATCACGCAAAAAGGGTAGCTGTTTAATATCATCTGCTGCATATTCAAGCTGCTCTGAAGTCAATGGCCGCAGCGTCCAATCACTGCGCGTCTCCGTCTTTGTTAATTGCACACCCGTAAAATGCACTATTAATTTGCTTAATGAGCATCCTTGAGTCAATCCACAAAAAGCCGCGGCAAGCCGCGTATCAAAAATATTTTGAGCAACACCATGACACCACCGATACAAAATAGGCAAATCGCTACCAGCCTCATGAAAAACCTTGCAAATCGATTTGTCTTCTAAAATCCTGCGAAACTCCTCTGTTTGCGTAACTACTAGAGCATCCACCAATGCGCAATGCTCCGAATCCCAACCAATCTGAACTAAAGCTAATTTCGCATAATAAGTACTCGTCCATTGAAATTCTGTATCAACGGCAAGCACTTTATGCTGAGCACACTCCAAACAAAAGCTCTGAAATATCTCATTCGTGTCAATCCATCGTGTCATGAAAGTCTTTCTTACAAGGTTATTTCAAAAAAAACAGTCCCATTCTGCTCCCTTTTCAAAGGTTTTTTATCCTAGATTCAATACACATCGCAAGCAATGCAAAAGAATTCACCGCAAAAAATAGAAAAAAGCAACCGTTATTTTTTAACAAGCCTCCTAAAGAGTTATTCTGCCAATTTTGGCATTTTTGTTAAAACAATTTGTTCCGCTTCATAGCTCCATAAACCGTTATTCGCTTTGCAGATCTTGTCTAATTCAGCAAAAACAGGATTTGTCTTTCCCAATTCCGCAAAATCAGCAATCGCCACCAAAGGGAAATCTTTATGCGTGTAAATCAATTTCTTACCACCCTTAATATTCGGAAGATTCAGAGTCGTTTCACGCGCCGCAGTTAAACCACCAACATGCGTAATCATCATCGCCGGATTTAACTCACCCTTGCCCATCAAATCAAGCGCCTCACGAATATCATCCGTTGAACCACCCGATGTCCCAACAATATGAGTACTACCATAATGAACATTGTAAAAATTAAATTTGGCGGAAAAATTCTTATTAAGCGGCCCAGCGAAAAAATTCAGACAGCCGTCACGGCCCAGAATCGCATCTCCCTGTTCCACAACGGGTGCAACCGGCGCCATTACAAAAACATCATCATAGCCTTTGCCATCGGTTAGATCCATCAGAGCCTTTACGGCGTCTCCCTTGCCGGTATTCAGAAAAATAAGCTTCACGCCATTCTTGGCAGCATCTTCCGGCGTCAAAATAGACTGCGCCCGATCCAAACGAGCCTGATCAATATCCGTTACGATGATCATTCCCGGACGACGCGGCCCATGCACCAAATAATCGATTAGCCCCATCCCCATCGGGCCAGCGCTTGCCAAACAGGCACACTTGCCGCCAATCACGCAGCCCATTTCATGTTTATAAACGCCCGGTTTTACATGATACAACGCATGACACGCACCAATACAACAGCTCATCGGTTCACTTAAAGACGCCATAAAATAAGCATTTCCCGTATAATTAAGCAGGCAATTCTGTTCCATCACGCAAGACGGGATACGCACATATGTAGAATCACCACCAATATTTTTAAAAGAATACCCCGGAGAATCCAGGGTGCCTTTATAATTAATAGCCGGCTGAATTCCAAAGGAATCACCGGGCTTGAACTGATCTGCCCATTTCGAGCCGACCTCTAAAATTTTACCCGAGAATTCATGGCCGATAATAGTAGGGTTTGTTGCACAGTCTGCGGGAACGCGTTTATGGTCACCGCCTTGTTCTGCGGCTTTAAAACTAGACATACAAACAGAATCACTGATTACTTCTGCAATAATGCCATCATCGCCACAGGGCGGTAATTCGAAGCTTTCCAAACGCAGATCTTCTTTTCCATAAATACGCAACGCTGTCGTTTTCATTCTACTATTTCCTTTACTTTTCTTTATTCACATAAAGCTTCTGTAAAATAAGTATTATTTTGCAGTTTCCTCTCGATTATCACGAAATACAATTTATTCATTTTTCATAACAACTTTATACTTTACTACAAATTTGATATATAACAACATAAAGACATACTTTTTTTTACATTAAACAGCTTGCAATACTGAAATATACAATTAATGAAAAAGCATCTACAATTGTTGTAATCATTGGACTTGCCATTAATGCCGGATCCATTTTGCAAACTCGAGCAAACATCGGCAGACAGCAGCCTATCACCTTGGCAAAAACAATTGTAATAAAAAGCGTAACCGTTACAACAATATCCACCTTGCTACTCGCCGGCGTAAAAAGAATAATACGAAACAGATTAACCAAACTTAACATCACGCCCACGATAACCCCAATTCGAAATTCTTTCCAAAGTGCGGTAAGCCAGTCTTTTAAATCAATTTCACCAACCGCCATACCACGAATCATCAGCGTGGACGCCTGAGCGCCACAATTACCACCGGTATCCATCAGCATCGGAATAAACGCCGCCAAAACAACCGCACTCTGCAATAACCCTTCAAAATGGCTGATAATCGAGCCGGTAAGCGTCGCCGAAATCATCATCACCATCAGCCACACAATCCGGTTCTGAGATAATTTCCAAACACTCGTTTTCAAATACTCATTTTCCGATGGCTTCAATGCGGCCATCTTTTCAAAATCTTCCGTATTTTCCTGATTAATAACATCAATAATATCATCAATCGTTATGATGCCCACGATCCGACTCTCTTTGTCTACTACCGGCATCGCAATTAAATCATAATCCGAAAATCGCGCAGCAACATCCTCCTGATCTTCAAGCGTTGTAGCACTAATAACCGGATAATGCATGATTTCATTGATTTTACAATTATCACCACTCAGCAAAATATTTCGCAACGAAACAACACCCGTTAAATGACGGCTTTTATCCGTTGCATAACAATTATAAATCGTCTCTTTATTAACGCCGCATTTACGTAGACAGTTTAAAGCCTCTTTGCAAGTCATTGTCTCATATAAGCCCACAAATTCAACCGTCATCAAAGAGCCCGCGCTATTTTCCGGATACTTTAAAAAGTTATTAATTGTTTTGCGAGTATTAGGATCTGCGCTGTTTAAGACTGCCCGAACCATGTTGGAAGGAAGTTCCTCCATTAAATCAACGGCATCATCAATAAACATCTCATCAATTAAAGCCCGAATTTCTTCTTCTGAAATTGATTCTACGATGTGCTGATGCATCGCGCTATCCATATACGTAAACACATCCGCAGCAAGATCTTTGGGCAACAATCGAAAAACCATGACCATTTGGGGTTTATCCAGCTCTTCCAAAACCCGCGCTAAATCCACCGGATTGACGTCGTCCAAAAATTGCTGCAAACCGCTATAGTTATTTTTACCTAGGAATTCGAGTATCTTTTTCTCTAGCAATTCCTGCATTTGTTCATTATCCATTGGCTACTCCACCATTTAATAAAAGAATAAAAAAATTATTCTTTTGTCATTTCATCTCGTTCTAAAAGGCGACTACAGGCCTTTTTTTTTACGATTTGCTACCCTCATCTAAATATCGATAACAAACCACCCGCCAACGCAATGAATCCCTACATCGATCCGACAGCCATTTTTTCAACTCGCTGCCGGATTGCAGAGAAGCCAAACGATTTATATCAGAATCCGAACATCGAAACGCCACCGGCATCGAATAATGCCGCCCAAAACCTTTTCCAAGAATTCGCACGGCACGCCAAAACAAGTGGCTACGATGGATATGCCGCGCGGTTTGCCACAACAATGTTCCACCCAAAAGTCCCCAAAATGGCCACGCCGGCAAGCCCGGCAGCCAGAAAGTCCGCAAAATCTGGCTCAGTAACAAAAGCAAAGTCACGCCTAAAAAGGCAAAGCTGTCTATCGGACTGCGGAAAATTCCCCCGATTATTTTACGAAAGCTACTTGTTGCAGTCTGGTAAGCAAACATTTCTTCATAAGTATCCGCTTTCAGAGACATCCGAGCTATATGACAAAGCTCATGCGCCAAAAGCTCTTCCCGACAATAACACAACCACCGTCTTTTCTTGCGGAAACTATTCCGAATAATAAACAAAGCAAAAAAATCAGGATAGAAACTAAAGGCACACCCCCCAAAAAGGAACCCCATTCCATGATTCAAAAAGAAGCCCGGGATCCATTTTATTTTAAAATCATATAAATTTTTCGTGAGCGTCTGTGATTCTTTGAATATTGCTTCTGAAATACGATCTTTTTTACACAGCTTAATTCCCGAAATTTCATAGAACCCAGCCGATGCCAAAGAGGCCTCCATTTTATCCATATTCTTTTGCAGCATACTCAAACGCGCCGCAAATGCGGTTGTGTCTTCATCGTCGCCGCACATAATGCCATTGCGATCCAAATCCGCCAACAAGGGCATATCTTCCGCTACTATTTTTTGATAAAAGGTATCTGTAAACCACTTCATATTAAAATCTTTTTTGTTACACCGTTGAAACTTATAATATAACTCAACTTAACCACTTTTTTAGCCTTTTTTCAGTTCCAAGACAATATTAACCAGCTGTCAGCACGACGATTCCACAAGACGCCGCTCTTTCAAAAAAAGAGCCAACGCAAACAGTCTTTTTCCCCCGATGTAAAAATTGGGAAAAGACGTATTTTCAGGGCATGGGATGATTTTTTTTAGAGGCGATCCATTCTTCCTTAATTTTCAACACCAAATATTGGATCGTAAATTTCAGTGAATCGTTGCAAAAAAAACACAAAGAATCCAATCCTATATTATAATGCGAAACGAAACAGCTCTTTTTAACACATAATACCTGAAAAAAAACAAAGATGATTTATATTTATAAACAGAACCGCGTTCTTCACTGAAAATATTTTATTAAATAATGAGGCAATTCATTTTTTTGAGATTACAATACAATATTTTCTAACGTTACCTCGTTTAATGGTCAGAACATCATTCATCGATTCCTATTTTACAGAACGAAGTATAGCACACCAATGTCCAAATTTGCACGAACAACTTCTATCGCCATAACATGGTCTCAAAACAGCTGTCAGCTTTTATCTTTGCAGATTCACCGGAATCAGTATATCGTGACAGGCTTTTGGGTTGGGGAAAAAACCAAAGATTCCTCGATGCCCAATTTAATTGCGCAGGGCATAAAGGCACTCAATAAAGATGAGAACTGCTATATCGTCGCAGGCGGGAGTTGTTCCGGCTGGGGCTTTGCAGATCTTTCTATGCCGGCGATGCCGCAGAATGAAATGCACAACGCCCTGACTTTTGAACTCAAAAAATATACTCCCATTTCACAAGATAAGCTTCACTGGGGCTATCGGCTCATTCCAAATCCGCATCCACATTCAAAACAGCCAAAAAATTTAAAATTATTTTATATCAAACAGGATATTTGGAATCAGTGGCTCAATAACCTCGGGGCCATACATCATGTCGATACAATTCTAGCACCAGCAATCAGCCTTATCCCCCTATTTAGAGACAAGACCGTGCAGCTACCAGACTGCGAAAAACACATTCTCTATCAGTATGAAAACTCCGGAGAAAAAACATACGTCACAACGCAGCCATGGAAAAACGTACTCTCACTGGAAGAAGCTCTGCCGGACCTGAAAATAAAAATAGGCAAGCTCAGCGAATACCCCGCCGAAAAACAAATGCAATTTATTCCCACAATTCTTTTGGCAATTTACGGCTGCATGCACGAAGCCGACAAAGATGCGTCAACACTGATACCACTTCCCCAGCACCTAAAAATAAAACGAAATATTGCCAGCAAGACTCTTTCAATTCTATTATGCATTTACATCGTACTGACAATCGGGTTCTGCGGATTCAAAAAATTTCAGCGCACAGCACAGCAAATAGAAAAGACGAATCTTAAAATCAAAACGACTCAGAATCTACTAACAAAGCTGTCCGAAAATAACAAACAGTCGCATAGCGAATTTGCGGCAAGCCTAAAGCAAGAGCTTATTAACAACACCTCAAATACACCCCCCTGCCTGAAGTCCTAATAGCATTAACAAATCTTATCGAACCGCCATCTTGGATTTCGCAGCGTATCGAGTGGAACTCCGGGCTTATTACATTTACCCTAAGCAGCCCCGAAAATAACCTCGACCTGATCGGAAAACTTGAAGATTCTCCAATTCTCGGAGATGTACGACAACTCAGTTCAAGTTTTATTAAAAACAATTATCTACGAAGAATTCAGCTCAATGCCCGGTACGACACCCCTGATGAAAAACGATCTCTGGCGCAAAGACGTAAAGAAGAAAAGCAACAAGAACTTGATAAAAAAGAAGCTGAATCAAAAATTAAACCCGAAACCGATGCAAAAGATGTCCCGATAACGCCAACGCCAGATAACGGTGACACAACCCAACCGCCCGCCCAACCTCCGCAAAATGAAATCATCACACCGCAATTATGATATTTAACAAATTACAGCCCAGACAAATCGTCCTCTGCATTCTTATGCTGATTATCGGATTCTTTTTCGTCAAGCAGTATGCTGGATTTATTGAGATCCCCACCAAAAGCATGCTTATAAAAAAGAATTTGCAGTTAAAATCGCTTCAGAATGACCTGGAAGTTGCCCAAGCCAATGCTCTAAAACGCCAAGAAAAAATGACCGACTTGCAAAAGTATGCAAAACCATACTGGATCAATGACTCTAATTCTCGCATGATGATCGATCAAACCATTAACAAAGAATTCTCGCAAATTGTTCGCAAAGCACAATTGCCATCCCCACCAAAAATTTCAATTTCGCGAAACAAAATTGCGGGGGTCAATTATTTGCAACTCGTACAAATACACCTCGAACACCGCAATATCAGCATGAAAGAAATCAGCCGACTCTTTATTGAAACAGAGAAATACGGGAAAAAATTAATATGGAATTACTGCCGCATCGAGCCCGATAATCCAAGCAATCCGAATAATGTGAACTTTTCCGCCAAAATCAACACCCTCGTTCTAAATCCGGATCCTGCCGAATTTTTAAATAGCGGTCAACTTAAAAATCCAACCGCGGAAGACAAGAAAAAATGAATACATTAACATGGTTTATCCTTAATATTATTCTTATTACGGGTGCTTTTTACAGCACAAAAGCGATGAAAAAAACGCTTAAACAAGTTGAGATAACTCAACCCGCTACAAGTCCTAAAAATAAGAAAAAGACATCCCCAAATTATAATTCCCCAAAAATCGAAGAACGCAGTGAAGATTTTCAAAAACATCCGGATCAAGACTTTATGAATACCCTCTGGGAAAAAACGCTCTTTAAGCCCGACCGCACCGAAAATCAACTCGCCGGAGACGATAACACTGCCACCCTTGATCAAGCAAAACAAGAACAACTCCATTCTCAATTCGAACTCGTAGGACTCCTTCGCGTAAAAAATGACACCGAATCACCAATCGCCATTATCGAACAAAAAGTTCCCAAAAAAAGAACCTATACAAATAGCCGATATCGACGCGTTACCCCTTCCGCCCCCGTCGAACCCGAACAAGAAAAACCACTAAAAAGAATTTTCAGAATTGGGGATCCTGTAAATGACAGCGGCTTTAAACTAACCGATATCAGCCTGCTCGAAAATCAGGTAACTCTAAAACGAGGCACCGAAACCCTCGAACTTAAAATACAACTCGGTGATTCTTCAAGCACAGATCGTAAAGATACTGCCCTCCAACAAGCTGAAATGATCAAGAAAAAACATCAGAAAACCGCTGTAACATCCTTGCCTACTTCAAAAGACAAACAATCCGGCAGCCCCCCAGAACCACCCCAAGATCCTCCCCAAGAACAACCCACAGAAACACCCACAGATTCAACTCCATTACCCGAAAATCAAACAAAAAAATTAACCCCCCAGCAAATTCGCGCCGCTATTCTAGAACGCCAGAAATTGCTGATTAAAACCCGCAATTCAAGAAAATCAGATTCTAAAAACGAAAAATAAAAGAACCCCCTAATCCACGCTTCCAATACTTTTTCGGCTCTCCTAATAACAAAGCCTTGTAAGGATCATTATGAAAACCCGTCTTGTAAAATATCAAATTATAATCTGTATCATCGCACTCACACTGTGGACCGGTTGCCAAACTGTTTCCAAGTCAACCCCGTTGGAAGAAGCCAAAAAAACGGAAGCCGAAAATAAAGACATTAACAACCACGCTATGGACGGCAAACGGCCACTGCCGTTTAACAAGATTAAGGCCCATACGGCAGATTTTATGGATGAAACGCCCATCCAGACCGAAGAAGCCGAGGAATCCGAGACGGTCCAAATAAAACGCGATCTTGATTTGCCAGATCGCAAAAACGTTCAAACAGCAAGCGAACTGAAAAAAGCAGAATACCCAGATAATCTTATTAAAGGCATGGCAAATCCAGATGAAAAACTCGAAAACCTAGCCCTTATTTTTGATGCCGCAACCGTCGATGAGGTCGTTGCCGCCTTTGCCGCTGAATTAAATTTTAATTACTTAGTCGATCCCGCCGTCAAGGGTGCCATTACAATGACCCTAAAATCCAATGAGCTGACCGCTCGCGAAGTCTGGAGCACCTTCGAACACCTCTTATGGCTATCGGGTGCCTATGCTTCCAAAAATCCTGGATTCATCCATATTTTACCATTTGAAAAAATGCCCAAAGAACGCAGAATCTATGCCCAGCATGAAATTCAGCCTAATGTTATTGTTGATTTTGTTACAATTAAATATAAAAAGAGCGCGGATGTCATCAATATTATCAAGCCCTTTATGACAGAAGGCGCATCGGCAACCGATATTGTAGACTCCAATACCATCATTATTGTTGAAGCACCTGCAAACATACATAAGATTAAAGAAATAATTAGCCGTGTAGACCTCAAGGGAGAACGCGCCTGGCCGGTTGAATGCTTTCCCTGCCAACAGGTCGATGCCCAAATTATTGTAGAAGAATTGCAGCAGTTATTGCCGATTATCGGATTACCCATTGCAACCGGAACAGGCGCATCCGGCGGAGCCATAAAAATTACCGGCATACAGCGCCTCGGCGTTATCATCGTTTCAGCCGCATTACCCGAAGTGGTTGCTGAAATTGGCAAATGGATTAAAGCATTTGATCGCTCAGATATGATGGACAAAGAAGAAATCTACTTCTATAATGCGCGTCATACTACCGTGGAAAGACTCAGTGCCTCTCTGGATGCATTCTTCAATACCGTAACCAGTGCCAGCCCGACTACCACGTCTACCTCAAGCACCGAAGGCACTTCATCAAAATCCTCTTCTTTATCCGCAACTACCGCCAGTAAAAATAAAACAAGTTCGAGCAAAACAACCAGTTCTAAAAGCAACAAATCTTCCACAAGCGATGATGATGACCTGAATAAAACCATTTTCGATACCGAAGTCATTGTTTACAGCGATGACGAAAGCAACCGCCTCACCATCAAAACAACCCCCCGGACATGGCACTTAATCAAAATCTTTCTCGAACGCCAGGATATTACCCCACGACAAGTCTCCATCCAGGCAATTATTACCGATATTGACTTGAGTGAAAACAACGAGTTCGGAATTTCATACGCCATCTCTAATTTAATTAAATCCGGCGACACTACCCTCGGAACAGTTGTTAATACGGCTGCTACAGATAGCCTAATGAGCTCCCTTTTAGGAACGGACGCAGCGGCGGTTACTAGTGCCCTCGGTAGTTGGGATACGGGTATCGGCGCGATTCTTTCCCACAACAATGACCCGCTAGCCGTGATTAAAGCGGTTGCTGGCGATGGCAATACCAGCGTTCTTTCGGAACCGCACGTTATTGTCTGCAGCGGTTCAGAAGCTTACCTGCAAGCCGGTTCAAAAGTGTCAATTCCAACCGAATCTACATCTTATACGTCATCCAGTGATGGCAATATGAGCACCAATTACGAATATCAAGACACGGGTGTTATTATGACTGTAACGCCCTATATTACTGCCGGACATGAAGTGCGCCTCCAAATGGAACAGGAATTTTCCGTTCCAGTAAAGAGCTCGTTAAATACTTCAACATACGACATCAACACCAAAAAAATAACATCAGAATTAATTGTGCCAGACAATACAACAATTATGCTTGGCGGCATGATTCAGACAACCGATATCATAACCCACAGTGGAATTCCTTTTCTTAAAGACATTCCCTATTTCGGTGTGTTTTTCCGCTCCAACAGCGTTACGAAAAAACGCTCCGAATTATTGATTCTTCTAACCGTTAACGTCATCGACAGTCAAAATCCACAAGAAGAACTTGTTCGAAAATACAAAAAATCATTGGAGCAAATTGCTAAAAAGCACAACAAAGACGGTCTTTACTAAGGAGGAACCATGAAAGAATCACCTTCTATGCTATCCCCCGAAAAGCAAGAACAACTCCAAGAAAATCAACCTGTACCCGAAAACGATTCCGGAAAACAAAATCGTAATATTTTATCCGTTGTTTTTTCTGAAACAGATTTTGCCAAACGATTGTCGGAACTCGTAATAGAGCCCCTTCCAGATGATTACCAGCCATCCTATAAGAATGACTTCAAACTGGTCGATAATAATAAAGTCAATGAGCATCAGCTGTTAAAACTCTATCACGATATCAGCCATATTCCTCTTCTTGATGAACAAGAAATGCATGATATTATCCCCTACCCGGATATCACCTTTGATTTTCTGAATAATAATCACTGCCTACCAATCAGCTGGAATGCCGATCACACTGTTATGGCAGTTGCATCACCTTATAACCTTGGTAATTTTGCCCTCCTTTGGAAAAATCTCTATGACGCCGATATTGAGTTTTTGTTGTCTCGTTCCGCCTTTATTAAACGCTATATTGACGAGCTCTATGATAAACCGGAAGACGAAAAAGAAGTCAACTGGGAAGGCAGCAATGAACAAACACTGCGCGATTTAGCAAAAGAAGCCCCCATTGTTCGCCTCGTCAATGACATTTTCACCCGCGCAGAAGAATCCGGCACGTCCGATATTCATATCGAGCCCAATGAGAATGACGTCACCGTCCGCTTTCGCGTTGATGGTATGCTTAAAGTGATTCTGCGCCAACCAAAAAGTCAATATGCCGCGATTGCATCCCGTATTAAACTGCTTGCCGGCATGAATATCGCAGAACGACGACTACCTCAGGATGGACGTATCGAACTCGCGCACGCTACCAGCCCCATCGATGTGCGCGTAAGCACGGTCCCCTGCATGCACGGCGAAAGCATCGTTCTGCGACTTTTGGAAAAGGACTCTGCCGTCTTTGACCTCGAAAAAGTCGGTCTTGATCCGGACATCAAAGAACAACTGACACAATTATTCAACATGCCCCATGGAATGATTTTAATGGTTGGGCCAACCGGAAGCGGTAAAACCACCACTCTTTACTGTATTATGAATATTCTTAATACTGAATTTCGAAAAATCATCACCATTGAAGACCCCGTTGAATATCAGCTTGAGGGCTTAACACAAATTCATGTCAAGGCTAAAATCGGTTTAACGTTTGCAAATGGATTGCGCGCCATCGTCCGACAAGATCCCGATGTCATTCTTGTGGGTGAAATTCGTGACCGCGAAACAGCTGAAATTGCAATTCATGCTGCTCTTACGGGGCACTTAGTTTTAAGCACACTGCATACCAATGATGCGGCTGGTGCCATCAGTCGTCTTGTCGAAATGGGGGTGGAAAGTTTCCTTATTTCTTCTGCACTGCTTGGCGTCGCTTCACAACGCCTCGTACGCCGTATTTGTCCCGTCTGCCACGGTTCTGGAAAAATTTCTTCCGACAAAGAGGGTGAAACGAAACGCTGTCGAAATTGTATGGGCAGTGGCTATCGTGGTCGAGTTGCTCTCTTTGAGCTTATGCTTATAGACAACGAACTGCGCAAAGCCATTAATGAGCATAAGGACACCAACGATATTACAGAGATTGCACGCCATAACGGCATGCGTACCCTAAAAGAAGACGGGGATATCAAAGTAAAACAAAAATTAACCACGCAGTCCGAAGTTACCCGAGTCTGTAAAATGGATATCGATTTGGGAGAATAATAATCTCGCCAAAAAGCCGCTCCAATTTTCATCTTAAGAAAACGCAAAATTATCTATAAGTATTCCTATTTTCTGGCATATTTAACAAAAAAAAATATTTTCTGATAATTTATACTTTATTGTAATAAAAACAGAATTAGACTGCGCCTTGCATTGGAATTGAGCACGCCAAGACGCACGAGGTGGTGCGTCTTTACGTCTCCAATACAAAGCCCACTTATTATGCCGCAGGATAACTGCCAAGCAATTTGACAAAAGAGACACTATCATTCAACTCGCGAATGGCCGCAGATACATTCTTATCCCTGAAGTTTCCTAATAAGTCCGCATAGAACAAGTACTCCCATTTTTTCTTCCGCGATGGACGACTTTCAATCATCGTCAAGGTAACATCATGATGTTGGAAGGCCTTCAAGCATTCGCATAAGGCCCCGGTACGATCAGATAAGCAAAAGCAAATAGAAGTCTTATCATGCAATGTTGGCTCTGGATCATCATGCGAAATAATAATGAACCGCGTCGAATTATTCGGTGAGTCCGCAACATTCTCCTCTAAAATATCAAGTTTATAGAGCTCTGCCGCGCTCTCGCAGCCAATAGCCGCCGCACCGACTTCACGCGATGCAAACTGCGCCGCCAAAGCATTACTCTCGGTCTCCAAAACCTGTACATTCGGAAACTTCGTACTTAAATAGCCGCGGCACTGCCCCTTCGTTTGGGCATG
>JBAYAV010000039.1:0-14317 GCA_041669565.1 Lentisphaeria bacterium | reverse complement strand
GCCGACAACGAGGAGCATACCCTCAGGTATGTGACGAGGTTGGCGGCACAAAAAGCATTCACGAGAATTAGGCAAATGTAAAGGTTATTTCTGAACAGCCCCTAAATGGGCGTTTCTTCATTTGTTGAATATTTTTGCTAAAGCGCGTGGTATTGGCTCTATTCCAGCCAGTGGCTATATTTTTGTGTGAGCGTAGGGTTTTTGTGCTATTACCAATTGGTTAACAATAAAGGGTGCAAGAAAAAACGAATAGAATCATGTCATTCATATAAGAGCCTTTTTTTGTCTTATCCTTAGAGAGAAACTTGAATGGTTTGTTTTTTTTGTCAAGGCTTTTACGGATGTTTTTGCTTTTTTATTTTTCGTTTTTGAGTGAGATTTTTTGAAAAAATTGTATCCCTTAATTTCTATCCTTTCCCTGTGTTCAAATTGTGCTGCTGTTATATTTTTGATTTATTTAGAAATATGATCTAGTAGATCCGCGGCAGATTTTTTTATATCGGCCAGGCTTTTGCCAACTTTGTAAAGAGAACTGCCAATGCCGGCTCCATGCATAATTTGAAGAAAATCTGCTATATTTTGTGGGCCAACCCCGCCGACTGCAATGAGGGGGGCCTTAAGAACTGCCTGTAAATTTTTTACATACGATGTTCCCAGGTTGCCAGCCGGAAATAATTTTAAGTAATCTGCGCCGGCTCTTAAAGCATCAAAGCCTTCGCTTGCGGTCATAAATCCAGGAATGGAGATCAAGTTTAAGGCAACTGTTTTTTGGATGACTTTGTCAAATGTGTTAGGAGAAATAATAAATTCTCCGCCAGCATTCGCCACGCTCACAACATCTTCTGGAGTCAGTACTGTTCCGGCACCAACAAGTTGTTTGTTTTGGCAATATTTTACGGCTGTGCGGATGCAGTCTAATGCATCGGGTGTATTGAGTGGAATTTCCAGCAGTTTTATGCCGGCTTCCAATAAAATATCGCAAACGGGACCGATTTCTTTTGGTGTAATGCCGCGTAAAATGGCAATAATAGGTGTTTCTTGCAAGTATGTTTCAAATATTTTATGCTTTTTCATCGTTTTACTCTTCCTGAACTATTTCCATTCATTAATGTTATCACTTCATCGCGTGAGGAATAATTAAAGTCTCCGGATATGGTATGTTTTAATGCGCTTGCGGCCACTGCAAAACGGATGGCTTCTTTTGGTTTATAGAGTTCTAAGCCTACCAGAAGTCCTGCGCAAAAACTGTCTCCGCCTCCAAAACGATCTGCGATGTCTTTAATTTCATAGGGCGCATAAGTTTCATCTTCATCGATTGGCGCAAAAAAAGCTTTTTTGCAAGTGCAGTCATAAAGCATGCCACCCCAATTATTATGATTGGCTGAAATACTCTCGCGCAATGTAATAGCCACAAACTTTGCTTTTGGAAAACGTTGAGAAAGCTTGAAAGCCACTTCAGAATAACTTTTGATATTCAATTTTCCGGCTTCGACTTTTGTATGAGAAGCTTGGATGCCAAAAACATCTGCGGCGTCCTCTTCATTGCCAATAATAATATCAGCGAATGTTACTATTTTTTCCATGCATTGATGGGCTAGTTCTTTTTTGTTGATTTCTGATTTCCAGTTCCATAATTTTTTGCGAAAATTTAAATCAATTGAAATTGTAATATTTTTTTGCGATGCATATTCGGCAATCGCCAAGGTCGAACGATAAGCATTCTCGCTCAATGCTGGTGTAATACCGGATAAATGCAAATGATTTACGCCTTTTAACATTGCGGCAAAATCGTATTCTTCCGGCGATAATAATGAAATTGTTGTATAATCACGATCATAAATGACATTGCTGCCACGCATATTTGAGCCATGCTCGGCGTAGTAGACACCCAAACGGCCTTTGGCCGAATAACAAATGCTGTTTATATCAACTCCTAGTCCGCGCATCTGATTTGCAAATGCCCGAACAATTGGATTATCTGGCAGGGCTGTCAGGTAACGCGCAGACTTACCAAGCATTGCAATAGAAGCACAAACATTGGCTTCGCCACCGCCAAAAGTGGCATTAAGTTGTCCCGGTAAAACTTGTGCGAAACGATGCTCTTTCAGCGGCGCAAGTCGCAGCATTACTTCTCCGAAACCGGCAAATATCTTGTTTTCCATATTTTCTATTCATCCTTATTTTATAATGAAAAAAAACAAATTTAAATATCTTTCTTCTTTTTGCCAAAAACAAACATCATTGAAAGATAAGACGTTGGTAATTTGCAATGATGTATGAATAAATAAAAGAAGACTGAAAACATCAATGCTACCCAAAAACAATATATATTCAGAAAAGAAAAAGTCGTTTTAAATTTTGAAATTTCTTGTTGAGTGAGAACATGGCATTTTTTTTCGGAAAGAAGGCGTGTTTGCAGACTCTTGATATTTGTTTTGATGTTGTAAATGTACGGTAAATTTGAAAGAATAAGAGAAAATACAGAATAAAAGTTAAGACTTTTTTGGTAAAAAAACTTTTATAAAAGGCAGTTGGTAGGATCTCTTTTATATATGAATTGTATAAAAAAGTTGCCTTTGAAAAGAGGCAACAAACAGCTTATAAATATTAGCAGTTTATAAATATTAAGATGGTACCGAAGAAAGGATTTGAACCTTCACACCCTTGCGAGTACTACGACCTGAACGTAGCGCGTCTGCCAATTCCGCCACTCCGGCAAATAATCAGATTGGAGCAAAAAATGGTACCAGAGAAAGGATTTGAACCTTCACACCCTTGCGAGTACTACGACCTGAACGTAGCGCGTCTGCCAATTCCGCCACTCTGGCTTTTTTGCTGCTCTAATAAAATAATACCTATTCTTCATATTGCAAAAGCAGATACCAAAAATAGTATTGTTTTTCGAGTCTTTTTCATCGTAAGCAAAACATGATGTAATAAAAAAAGAAAGGCGCGGTTGGAATAATACTGTCTAGGATATCGAGGATACCGCCAAGTCCCGGAATGTTGCCTGAATCCTTTGCGTTGGCGCAGCGCTTGATTACGGATTCCATTAAGTCACCAAGCAAGCCGATAATAGGAATGGTGATGCCGAGAACAAAAATGGAATTTCTAGTAAAGATGCCATTGGCAAAATTAAAGTAGTAAAAAAGTCCAGTGGTGGCCATGCTGAAGAGAATTCCGCCGATTAGTCCTTCCCAGCTTTTTTTGGGACTGACCAGTTTGCACATCTTGTGGTTGCCATTCGGCATTTTAGCTGTAATTGATCCGATAAAATAACCGCCGATATCAGACATTTTGCAAATTACAATCATGGCAAATAAAAGAAATGCGCCATCGGTCAGCAAACAATAAATTTTTGGTATATAGCTTAATGTCCAGCAAATATAAATCGATAAAGCAAGACTGGTTAAGACATTCTTTAGAATTTTTTGCGTAGGGGCATGACAAACTGCAATCGCAAAAATGGCAAGAAGAAATAAGAATGTTAATATATTTTCAAAAATAAAAATATCCACAATATTATGATATCGCATCGTATTAAAAATTAATGCGATGCCGTAAACTCCGGTAAGGAAAAGAAAGGGCTTGTTGTTTTCACATTGAAGAAGAGTGAATCCTTCATAAAGAGCCATAAAAAGTGCGAGTATGACCGCGGCACTAAAAATGATTTTTCCCGGCATTCCAGGCAAAAAAATAATTAAAATCAGTAATAATGTGAGCGGAATCGCAATAAGTAAGCGTTGTTTTAACATAAAAATCCTGGGGAGTGTTACGAGTATAAATTTAAAATGGACGATCTGCTATTTTGCAGCAGGTGGAATAACGGTGCCAAATCGGCGCGTACGTTTTTCAAATTGGGCAATTGCTTTTTGGAGTTCTGTTTCATCAAAATCCGGCCAAAGCACAGGCGTGAAATAAAATTCAGTATACGAAAGCTGCCAGAGCAGAAAGTTGCTGAGACGCTGTTCGCCGGCAGTACGAATTAATAAATCTGGATCAGGAATATCACTATTTTGTAAATGCTGCGCAAAAAAATCCTCATTGATATCCTCCACTTTAGCAGTGCCCTTTTGGATGTCCGACACACACTCTTTTACGGCATTGCAAATTTCTGCACGAGAGCCATAATTGAGGGCGAGGGTCAGAATACCTGCTGTCTGATTTGCCGTTTCTTTCATACAGCTATTGAGCTTGCGCCGAACGGTTATAGGCAATTTGCTGATATCACCAATGGTGCGCAAGGATAAGCCGTGCTCCAGCATTTTTTCTTTTTGTTCATCCAAAAATCTCGAAAGGAGCGACATTAAGGCGGAAACTTCTGCAGCTGGGCGTTTCCAGTTTTCGGTGCTGAAAGCGTAAAGCGTGAGATACTTGATGCCAAATTTATGACAGCCGTCAACAATATCTAAAACGCGATTGGCGCCCTCTTTATGTCCTTCGGAGCGATCCATCCCACGTTGAGTGCTCCACCGGCCATTTCCGTCCATAATGATAGCAAGATGCTTTATTGGCATATTTTTTCCTTCGGTGCTTGGTTTTTTCTTTAATTTAATAAGTGAACAGTAATATTGCAATTACATTATAACAAATACTAAATGTTTTATAAAAGAATTTTTAAAAAGAGAGTAGTATGCAGATTCAGGAAGTTATATCGAGTTTACAAAATCCGAAGGTAAAACAAGTGGTGAAATGGCGTGATCGCGGACCGCGGGATCGTGATCAGGTTATTTTGCTTGAGGGGTATCGTGCGCTCGTGCGAGCCCTTGCTGGTGGATATCCCATAACCGAAGTTTTTATTTGCCGGACGATGTTTCAGGGTAAAAATGAGGATGCGTTATTAAAGCAATTATCCGATCAAGGAGCGCAAATTTATTCTGTTGCACCGCCTGCATTTGCGAAGATGGCATATCGGGATCGGCCAGAGGGCCTTCTTGGTGTTGGGCCACAATTTCATCATGGGCTGGATGAGTTTGACATGACAAAGGCCGCACCCTTTTATTTGATTGCGGAACAAATTGAGAAGCCCGGCAATTTAGGTACGATGATGCGTTCGGCCGATGCGGCAAATGTGGATGGACTGATTCTTTGCGATTCTAAAACAGATCTTTTTAATCCGAATGTGGTTCGTGCCAGTACAGGAAATCTTTTTACCCTTCCAATCGCAGAAGCAACGAGCGTTGAAACAGTCGCTTGGCTGAAAAAAAATAAGATCCAAATCGTATCGGCAAGTCCGCATGCCGATTCTCTTTATACCGATGTGGATTTGACCGGTCCGATTGCTGTGGTGGTGGGAGCAGAACAATATGGTTTGACAGATCTCTGGATGAAGCAGTCTGATATTAATGTCCGCTTGCCTATGCTTGGTGAAGCAGATTCGTTGAATGTGGCTACTGCGACTGCATTATTGCTTTTTGAGGGGGTGCGTCAACGGATGAAAGCAGGAATTGTTTCGGATCCAGGTGCTGTGTTGGAATCGAGCGACTGCTAAGTATTGGATTTTAGTAAAGCCCAAAAATAGGAGAAAAAGCCATGAATTTTATAGAGTTGGCAAAAAAGCGTTATTCGGTGCGTCAGTTTGATTCCAAGTCTGTTGGTCGCGATGTATTGGAGCAGGTCTTGGAGGCTGGTCGGGTTGCTCCTACGGCAAACAATCGTCAACCGCAGCGGGTTTATATTCTTCAGGGTGAAGAGTCTATGGTGAAAATCAAAAAATGCACGCAATGTCATTTTAATGCTCCTGTTGTTCTTTTGTTTCTTTATGATCAAACGGAGGCATGGGTGCGTCCGTTTGATGGTATGAATTTTGGTGCGGTGGATGTTAGTATTGTGATGACGCATATGATGCTTCAGGCTTTCGATTTAGGACTGGGTAGCACCTGGGTGGAATTTTTTGAGCCCGATAAAATAAGTGCTGAATTTAATCTTCCTGAAAATTTAATTCCGGCGGGGTTGTTGCCTCTTGGGTATCCGAAAAGTGGGGTGGAGCCTGCTTTAATGCATGAAAAACGCAAAGCAAATTCAGAACTCGTTACGTGGATGTAGTTTTGTTACAACGAGGAAGGTAGATAAAGAATGAATGAAGTGGAAAAAATGGCTCATGCTGCAAAGCGGGCCTCTATCGGAATGGCCGCCGCAAATTCCAAGGTAAAAAATCAAGCCTTGGAAGCAATCGCGCTGGCACTTTTTGCGCACAAGGATGAGATTTTTTTGGAAAATCAGAAAGATTTGCAGGCTGCTGTGCAAGATGATCTAGCGGAAGCAATCTTAAAGCGTTTGCGGTTCGATGATAAAAAACTATCGGCTGTTGTGGATGGTTTGCGTAGTTTGCAGACTTTGGACGACCCCGTTGGAAAAACACTAAAAAGTACGGAACTTGATTCGGGGCTGGAACTCTACCAGGTGACTTGCCCGATCGGCGTGATTGGCGTTGTTTTTGAATCCCGCCCAGATGCCCTAGTGCAGATTTCAGCACTGTGCCTAAAAAGCGGCAACGCTGTACTGATGAAAGGCGGAAAAGAAGCACTCTATACGAATCGTATTCTCGCAAAGGTGATCCAGAACGCGACAAAAGAAACAGGCATTCCGGAAAATTGGCTAGAGTTATTGGAAACGCGCACCGATGTTGCTGATATGCTGAAACTCGATGATTGGATCGATTTGATTATTCCGCGCGGGTCTAATAAGTTTGTAAAGTATATCATGCATCATACAAGTATTCCGGTCCTGGGACATTCGGAGGGACTCTGTCATGTGTATATTGATAAAGATGCGGATATGGAGAAAGCAGTGTCTGTTACCGTGGATGCGAAGACGCAGAATGTTGCAGTCTGTAATGCGGCAGAAACGCTGTTAGTGCATCAGGATATCGCTAAAAAATTCTTGCCGATTGTTGCGCGTGAACTAAAGGAACGCAATGTGCGGCTGATTGGCTGTGAAAAAACGCGGCAAATTATCGATGCTGAAGTCGCAACGGAAAAAGATTGGGCAACGGAATATTTGGATTATATTCTTTCAATCCGTGTTGTTCCGGATATAGCGACAGCGCTTGATCATATTAATACTTATGGTTCGGGACATACGGAAGTAATTGTAACCGAAAATAAGGCTGCTGTGAGTACTTTTATGTCTTTGGCAGACTCCGGAAATGTGTTTTGGAATTGCAGTAGTCGTTTTAGTGATGGCTATCGTTATGGATTTGGAGCCGAGGTCGGCATAAGTACAAATAAGATTCATGCGCGTGGGCCTGTTGGTCTAGAGGGGCTGGTTATTTATAAGTGGCTGATTAAAGGATCCGGTCAGATTGTGGCTGATTATGAGGATGGACGTAAAAAATTTACGCATAAGCCCATGCAAAAAAAATTTACTCTGGACTAGAATATGAGGTCGATTGTATTACGAAAATTTAGAGAAGAAGATGTAGGGGCAATGAATGCTCTTTGGAATGCTGTTGTGGATGAGGGCGTTGCTTTTCCGCAATTAGAGATGCTGAATTTGCAAAGTGGTGGTGAATTTTTTGCGTCGCAGACCTATACGGGTGTTGCTGAAGATTTAGACCAATGCGGTATTTTGGGGCTGTATATTTTGCATCCAAACAATGTTGGGCGCTGCGGTCACATCTGTAATGCCAGTTATGTCGTAAAAAGCGGTTTGCGTAATCAGCATATCGGAGAAAATTTAGTAAAAGATAGTATAAAACAAGCTCGGCTAAATAAATTTAGAATTATCCAATTTAATGCGGTGGTGAAATCCAATAAGGCTGCTTTGCATCTTTATCAGAAACTAGGCTTTCAGCCGTTGGGGACGATTCCTGGCGGCTTTTGGATGGGAAAGGACAACTATGTGGACATCGTTCCGCATTATTTGTGTCTTTGAAAGTTGAATATTGTTGAATGTGTTATAAACGTATTTGTGTATAAAAAAGCGGATGAAATCAGGTCAAAAATATGAATGATTTGGAACAGAATAATATTTTGGAAAGCATTACAGAGGGAGTGTTTACCATTGACAACGATTTCAAAATTACTTATTTTAATCGTGCCGCTGAACAAATTATCAAAATAAAACGTGAGGATGCGCTCGGTTGTCATTGCCGCGATGTACTGCATTGCAGTTTATGTGAGGGAATGTGTACGCTGAAAGAAACTCTAAAAACACAGAAGCCAATCGTGGATTTAAGTTGTTTCCTTGTAAATAATGAAGGCGTACGCATCCCGATCAGTATTTCAACTGCTATTTTGCGCGATGCGAAGGGGGCGATTATTGGCGGTGCGGAGACTTTTCGCGATTTGAGCGATGTTGCAAAACTCGAAGATCAAATTAAGCATTTTCAGAAAATTGGCAATTTTTCTAGCCGCAGCCGCTCGATGCGTAAGATTTTTAGTCAACTTGAGGCTGTTGCAGAAACGCATGCGACAGTATTAATTACGGGCGATACCGGTAGTGGCAAAGAGCTTTTAGCTCGAACTTTGCATGAGCGCAGCCCCTATGCAGGCAGTCCGTTTGTCGCCGTAAATTGTGGTGCGTTTCAGGATACATTATTGGAGTCTGAATTATTTGGTTATAAGAAGGGCGCTTTTACCGGTGCAGATCGGGATAAAGCGGGACGCTTCGCACTTGCGGAAAACGGCACACTGTTTTTAGATGAAATCGGCGAAATTTCCCCCGCAATGCAAGTGCGGTTACTGCGCGTTCTTCAGGAACATGTGTATGAGCCTTTAGGTGCTGTAAAGTCCTCAAAAACAAATGCTCGCATTATTGCAGCTACGCATCGAAATTTAGCGCAGCTAGTGCAGGAAGGAAAGTTTCGTCAGGATCTATATTATCGTATTAATGTTGTTCAACTGGAACTTCCGCCACTGCGCGATCGTAAAGAGGATATCCCATTCTTAGTTGAACATTTTATCCATCGATTTAATACCACAATGAATCGGGCTGTTTCCGGTATTAGCGGCAGCGCGTTAAAAGCACTGGTGCAATTTGAATGGCCAGGAAATATTCGGGAGCTGGAAAATACGATTGAACGCGCCATGGTGTTTTGCCGCAAAGAAAAACTTGATGTTACAGATTTGCCGGATTCTTTTCAAAAACAGCCGATGATTAAGATGACGGATTCTAAATTACTGCGGGACCAAGTACGGTACTTTGAAATACAAATAATGCTGAACACTCTTGAAAAATGCAATGGAAATCGCCGTAAGGCTGCTGAAATACTCGGCGTGGATCATACGACTTTCTATCGAAAATTGCAACGTTCAGGAGTGGTCTTGACTGCGGGTAAAACGGCTGTCAATCATAATAAATTTACAAATGATAGCGAATAGATTGAGGAGAATTAAAATATGATTATTGCTGTTACTATTATTAAAGAAGAAGAAAAAATATCCCCCCTGTTTGAAAGTGCGAGTAAAATCTACGTGGTTAAAGAATGCCAAGGAATATTTGAAATAAAACAGGAACTTGATTTGCCTAAGGACGAAGAACAGAAAATCTATACGCTTTTGGCAAATAAAGTTAAAATGCTTGTCTGTGGCGCAATCTCAAATGACTTTTTGACACGCTTGCAAAATGACGGTATCCAAGTCTGCCCCTTTGTGTCCGGTGACTGGAAAGAAGTCCTGTCTGCTTGCTTGACGGCTAATAACAGGAATAATTCTTCCGTAAAAACGAATTCGACGGATCAATCTAAAAATCCATATATTATGCCGGGATGTGGTGCACAATATCAGCGTTGCCGTGGCGGCGGTTGCGGTATGGGACGCGGCCGTGGTGCCGGAAATGGTTTCGGCAATGGCATGGGCTGCGGTCGTGGCGGCAATAGTGGCTTTTAACCATATCGAGACTGCTATTTATAAAATTCTGTGCCCCTGTATACAAAAAGATCCTCGATTTAATAATGCTATTAAACCGAGGATCTTTGTTTCTAACTAATAAAAATTATTAGTTGTTTAACTGTGCTTTTATCGCATCAAGCTGGCGTTGTAAATCTGCGGCCTGCTGCTCAAGAGTAGCTTTGTCTGCAGGTGCTGCTTTCGCATAACCTGTGCCCATTCCTGTTGTACAACCACCCATTTTGCGACCCGTCATTGGTCCTTGACCCATTGGTCCTGTTCCGTCTCCACGTGGCATAATTAATGTCTCCTTTTTTATTTGTTTCTGTTAAATCTCAAGAAACACTCTACTTATCAATATACTGCATAATTAAAGTTTGTGTTGTTGGCTGAAATTAGGAAGCGTCTGCTTCGTTTCCCTGAGGTTGAATATCCTGAATTCTGGTATTCAACGCATCAAGCTGACTTTTTAAATAGTCGGCCTGGCGTTTTAAGACGGTAATGTCATCTATGGGTTGATAAGCTGCTGGATTTGCTACTGCTGGTTGATAAGCTGCTGCAGCGTATCCACGACCAGCGCCCATTCCACGACCAAATCCCATTCCACGACCAAATCCCATTCCACGACCAAATCCCATTCCACGACCAAATCCCATTCCGAGACCAGCGCCCATTCCACGACCAGCGCCTGTAAAGTTTGTCCCTGTTCCGCCTACGCAAAATCCTGCTCCGCGTCCTGTTAATGGTCCTTGTCCTAATGGTCCTGTTCCGTTTCCACCTGGCATAATTAATTCTCCTTGTTTATTTGTTAAACGTTTTGTTGTTTTGACTTGCATCCTAGTTGATGCTGTTTATGGTTATATGTTTAGCAAATACTATGCCAGTTTATCTTTTTTTGCCTTTTTTTTAGTCTTTTCCGTAGTAGAATAAGTGGAAAAAGGAGATCATGGCTGGTTGAATATTAGGTGCATATCTGCACCGATATTGTTTGTTGTGGTGTATTATTGCACTAATAAATAAAAGAGAAAATATTATGTGAAGATATTGTTAAGGCAAGAGAAAAGCAGTGGTTGGAGTAGGGAGGAATGGTCTTTTTTCAAAGATTTTATTGCATTGGCCAGGCATGTATAGGATATTTTTTCTCTCTGGTTTTATTTGGGCAGCATGGTGTGTGTGTTGATAGGCTTTCGAATAAGAGAAAAGGAATAGATCTTTTTTAATAAAATATGGAAATAGAGTTAATTTTTAGTCTGGTTGAAGTTATTCGTAAGAGAACAATTTTTAAAGATCAGTACCTTATTAAGGATACCGGCGCATGTTCCAGAAAAATATATTTTTTCTTTTTGTTTTGAATTCAGAATATGATATTCTTCATTGGTCAGATTTGTAAAGCTGCATTTTATATTTTTAGCGAATAACGCATCTGCGCGTGTATTGCTTTCCCGTGAGATGAGGATCGGTGTGCCGCTGAGTTTGTATTTTCTGCCGGAAAAATCTTTGTTAAAAGAATCAGCAGATGTATTTTTCATTCTTTCTTCGAAGTCTAAGACGGGCTTTATGGTGTCTATTACAGCATTATTTTTTAGTGTTTCTTTTTTTATGGTATCGTAATATTCAACAATTTCTTTATCGCTGAGTTTATGAATTTTTTGGATTTGTGGTTTATAATAGCGTTTCATGTGTTTATCAGGTTCTTTAAGGAGAACATCGCCGTTATCGGCAAGATCGAGAATCATGCCGTATTTTACAGTCCCGTCCGTTAAAAAAAGTTGATAAGTCGGAATATTAATGGCGATGGTTCTTTGATAGAGGCTGTTTAGCGGAACTTGAATTTTCCCGATTTGGGTATTTCCAGCACCGGAAGAGTGTTCAATTTTGAGGATGACATTTCCGGATCTTATATTTTTAATTAGGAATGGAAGAGATTTCGTGTAAGGCGTTTTGGGGTTTGGTTTTGTTGTTCCGTAAAGTGTATTGCTGATATAAATGTTGCAGTGTGCTGGAATGGTTGTGATTTCAATATCACCGAGTGCACTTTGTAAAACAGTATGTGTTGTTGTGCCACGATAGTCCAAAATTTCGGCCGACAATTTTTGAGGAACGCAGCCTGGGCCGATTAAGATATACTCGAAATTTGGAAGGTTTATATTTTGTATTACTTTTGGAGTAAGGCCAAGGAATTGACTGCCGTGCCAAATTTGAGCATTCTCCGGTGTGCTGGTAATGAGCAGCGTTTTGGGTTTTAAAGATAACTGTACTTTTGTTTTAAGGCTTTTGGTAGATGGAAATATTTGTTTTTTTGCATCTTCATATCCTGGTGCGCTTAATTTTAATGAATGTTTGCCCGAAGATAAATTTGCTAAAATGAGCGGTGTTTTATCCTCTTGTTTGACATTATCTAACCAGACTTCTGCCTCTGCTGGAATGCTTTCAATAAGATATGGAAAGGATTCGACAATCGGTACTGTGGCAGTATTAATGGGCGTGTCTTTTATGGTTGTTGTTGGTTCTGGCGGTTGAACAGTTGCATTTTCTTCTTTTAGAAGAGGAGTTTTTTCCTGTATTGCAATTTGTGTTTCCACGGTTGATGTTCTTTTCTGTTCTTGAGGCAGATTTTGTTTTTCTATAACTTCTGTAAGAGGAATTTTTGTTTGAATATCTTTTTTCTCCTTTTGGGGAATAAAAAGAAGAAAGAGTAAGCCTACTGCAATAAGTAGTAAAATCAGAAAAAACACAATTTTTCCATAAGGGATGCCTTCATTTTCAGAATCCTCATGGATGGATTGTGGCGGAGTTTCAATTTTCGAGGGGGAATTTTTTTGGTTTTCGTTGTTGAGAAATTGAAATTTGTAATTATAAATAGAAATAACATCGCCTGGTTTTAGAGCGGTAGCTTTCTTAATTGGCACGTTATTAACAAGTACGCCATTTACACTTTGGCAATCTTCAATAAACCATTCTTTGCCAATAGGGGTAAGGGTGCAGTGATGCCGAGATACGCCTGTTTCATCAATAATAAACTTGTTGTCTAATTCTCTTCCAATTGTAAAAACAGTATTGGAAAGAGAAATGATTTTGCCTTCAGACGAACCAGTAAGTGCTTTTAATCGCATAAGTTATATCCCTTTTGTTTATATATAAAAGGTAAGAAAAAAATGGAAAGTCCTAAATAGCTATGATGTTATTTCTTACGATCTCGAAAGCATAAAAAACTTTAATAAATACTTTGTATTTTATAAGTTAACGGCCTTTTTACAGCTTGCAACTAAAAAAAGTTATTTTGTTTTTCCTATATTATAAAAGGAAGATGGCTGAAAGTGCAGTATTCTGTCCCGTTTGTCTTTGTCTATAAAACAAAACCCGTTTTGGGTTAAACAAATTGTTTGGATAATCTTCTAAGGATAAAATGTGCTCGTGTCTTTCCCACTCAGAGAAAAATTCTAAAACAAAAGAAAGGAACCAAAAAGTTGTATGCATGATTTTTGCTTTGACGCTGAAAAGGATCCAAAAAAAATATTCTTGCTATAATCTTTAACGATCTAGTAAGAATATTCTTAATCGACAAGCAAAAGTAGTATTGCTTTTTATTTTTTTGTCTCTATTGGTTTGTCTTCGACGTGTTCATCCATGTGTTTCATTTTAACCGTCAGAGTTGCTAAACCGCCGGCAAGCACTTCGCGTTGTACTATTACTTTGGGGGGAACTTGCAGGCAGACATTGGCAAAATTCCAAATGTAGTGAATGCCGAGCTGGATAATTTTGTCTGTTACAGCTTGGGCTGCGGTATTCGATACACATATAATCGCCATATCCGGATGATAATGCTTAAAACGTTGCCCAATTGTTTCGATGTCATAGACTTCACGGCCGTGAATCGAGGTACCTATTTTTTTGTCTGAACAGTCAAAAACAGATCCTATATTCAAGCCGTAATTAACAAAATCCTCATAGCCGAGTATCGCAGTACCTAATGCACCGGCGCCAATAAGACATGCTGAAAAAGTCTTTGTCCAGCCTAAATAACTTTTGATGTAATCAATCAAATCGTTAATATTATAGCCCACTCTGCGCAACCCCGCGATGCCTGTTAACGCAATGTCTTTGCGAACGACAATAAGCTCTATGTTCATATATTTCGCTAACTCTGTCGTCGATACATGCGTTTTTCCTTCAAGACGCATATTGAATAGTTTGTGCAGATAGCTTGGCATTCTGCGAATGGTTGGTGAATTTTGAATTTTCATTCTACCCATGGTATACTTGCCCTTAAATATTGATCTATAATATTAAATAAAGTTATAACATTATAATTTACTCACTTATAATAAATAATCAAGTTTAAAATAAGAAATAAATATCTATTTCAGTATAAAAGAATCAGAAGTTAATTTTTTGTTTATCGTCAAGCGAACTTGGAATAAAGAAAGTATTTAGGGCGTAATGTCACGTGTCACCGTTTTATTTATGTCGGTAAACTTTGGAACTTC
>JBAYAV010000038.1:0-14570 GCA_041669565.1 Lentisphaeria bacterium | reverse complement strand
CGGCCGATAGCATATGTTGATATTATCTTCTGCGGGACGATATATGGCAAGTTCTCCGCCATAAATGGCCTGAATTGTAACTTGATTGTCAAGGGTGAGATGATCACCCTGTATTGAAATAAGTTCTTGCTTTCCGGGCCGGGATTGCAATTCAAGCGAACCCTTTTCGGATTTGATCGTCCGCTTGAAGTGATTATAAACATCATTTGGCAAAAGGAAGTGAAGGCCTTTTACCGCCTTCAGCTGAACCATTTTTGTGGTCGTTACGCGTTCGAAAAGGATCATCGACTTATCGTCTGGCAATGCTGCAATCACGGATTGATGGTTGGCAAAAGTATCGTTTCCTTCGCCTTCGCCCTGGGGCGAGGCTTCACCCCATAAATGACTTCCGTAAGTCAGAAAGCCATTTGGAAATTGAATGCCGTTGCAATGATTGATTTCGGGACAGTATGCTCTTTGTGCGGTAACGAGGTCTGCCTGCATATTTCCTTGCCATTCAGCGATATTGCTGGTATTTGTGGGAAGACATAATCCCGTAGGCCCCTGAGCTCCATGCCAAACAAAACTCCGAATTGCTTCTTTGTTGCGGTTCAGATAGGCGCCCTCAAAATCATCCTGCCAGGTGGCATCAAGGGGGTATTCTTTTTGATCGGATGCCGGTAAATCAAAGAGTCGTCTGTAGGCCGCGCCGTAACTTAGCCCAAGAAAGAAGTCGGACTCCAAGCGGCAGTAGTAGTAGAGATTGACTTCGCGGAGTTTGGTCAGGCGTTTGCTTAAAAAACTGCCGTCTTGGTTGTCATCCTGTTCGGTCTTTATAATATCGAGATAATTTTTTTCAAGAACCGATGCTTCTGTTTCGCCGTAAAGGTCTTGAATCATCAGCCATACTGGAATGACATAAGTCTGGCAGTAAGTATAGCGTGATCTTGTATCGCCGCCGATGCGGAGAAGCCGGCCATCTGGGAAAGTGAACTTTTTCACGACATTCCAAAGCTCACGGACATGCCAATAGAGTTCTGCCGGCGGTGTCTGATGTTGCATTTTGCAGTTGAAATGCAGCATCGCTAAATTGGATAGGGTAATAATCATATAGCCAACATTCATATAACCGTGATGGTCTAAGCCGTAATTTGGCGTAAAATTAAAGCCGATATGCCATTCCCGTACGGGCTTTCCGTAAAATAATTTTTCGCAGGCGGCATCCATAGGGTGGCTGATTGCATTTAACAAGAAGCTGTGCGATTTTTCCAGATAAGCGTCATGATTCGGCAAATCGGGATAGTCTAATGCGGCTCTTAATAGATATCCACCATTCCATGCATTGGATTCTGGTTTGTTTTGACCTGAGGTGCCTACCATATTGGCCACAACCGGATATTCTTTCAGCAGCCAGTCCGCTTCCGACTCTGTTAAGTTGCGTAATCGTTTTTGATCGTCTTCGGTAAGAAAGGGCCGGATTAAATTCAGTCCGTGGGACATGCGTTCAAGACCGAGAACGCTGATCCAGTGATTTCCCCATTGTTTTCCATCCGTACAAAGCGCATCGCCAGTTTTATGTGTGCGCATTATATATCGTAGTAATTGCAGCGCGAGTTCTTTGATTTTTGCTTGCGGCATTGGGCTGTCTTTCGGTAAGTCCGGCGCCGTTGCCAAGGTGGCTAACGCTGCAAAAATATTGCAATTGCTTTGAGCGGGCCAGTGGGCGCTTTCGCCAGTGCCGTAGTAGACTAATTCGGGATTAAAAACAGAATGATGAATATGCTGTGGTAAATAGCGTAAAAAGGGAATCATTTGTTCAATGTATGACGTGGAATCGAACTTCATTTAAAACTCCTTGTTTTGTATTTTTTGTATTCTATAAATATATCGCTGCTTTTACTTGAAAAAAATGGCACAAAGAACTATAATATTGTATTATTCGACTATTTTTAGGGTTTTAATATAAAATGATAAAAGAATTAGAAGAGAGTTTGACGCAGCTTGAAAAGCTTCTCAGGCTCAGCATTACGATTGTAGACTATCAGCATGTTTGGAGTTTAAAGCGGAGTGTGTTTACGCCTCTTCGGCGTAGCCATCGAAAAAATGCGGTTTGTAAATATGGTTTTTGTGATGCATGCATATTGCATTGCCGTTATCATGTAAATCGTCATTGTCTCGAAGATCCGTCGCCATTTGTAACACATTGTTGGAAAGGTGTTTGTGAATTAGCTGTTCCGTTGGAACGGGACCGGATTCATTATGGCATTCTGTATGCTGGTATTTGGAGAATTCCGGGCTTTCAGCCGCCGCCGAAATTGCCGCCGCTTTTCTATTCTGCTTTTGAAAAATTACCGGAGTTTTCTTATGCGTATAAACGGGAGTATTTGCCGGTGCTGCAATTATGTGCGGCGGGTATTATTCAAAAATTGGCGGATATGCAGTTGTTGGATAGCAGTCCCGAACCTCGCGTTATTCAAATTCGGGAATTCTTGTTAAAAAATATTTCAAAGCCGCTGCAGCTGAAAGATCTTGCGGAGGCGGTTCATCTTTCGCAATCCCGCACCGCCGGAATTGTAAAACAGTATTTTAAAATTAATTTTTCAGCTCTTTTGCGTTCTATGCGGCTTAACAATGCGGATTTTTTGTTGCGATCCAGCGATATGATCCTTGCCGAAATTGCAGAGATGTGCGGTCTGCGTGATCAATATTATCTCTCCAAAATTTATAAAGCGGAACGCGGTATCACGCCCGGAAAATACCGAAAACTTAGCAGAACACAAAACGAAAAGAGGACTCTCTGAATGGCATCGTGTGCAAAAATACGGTAGTTGTTTTTTTGCCCCTTCTTGGATTCTTGTCTAATAAAATTGAATTGTTTTTGATTTTGCATCTTTTTATTGTATTTTTTTGCTACATTTAATAAAAAAATATTTGCTGATTTGCTCGTTATGCTTTACATTATATAGATACTTTAAAATGCGATTTCAGGTTGAAAAACATGGATGCCGCGATAAAAAACAAATAGTTGGAGATTTGAAATGGATATGGACTGGTCAAAGTTGGGGTTTGGTTATAGCGATGTCAATTGCCATATTAAATATGTGTGGCGTGACGGTAAATGGGATAAGGGCGAGCTGGTAAAAGAACCGTATTTGAATATTCATATTGCTGCAACGGCACTCCATTATGGGCAGACCGCTTTCGAAGGTATGAAAGTATTTCGCGGACAGGATGACAAGTTGCGTGTTTTCCGCCCTCAAATGAATGCTGCGCGTATTAACCGCTCTGCCGCGCGTTGCCGGATGGCTCAAATTCCAGAAGAAATGTTTGTGGATGCGATTCGGCGTGTTGTTCGCGCCAATGCAGAATTTGTGCCGCCTTATGGTATGGGCGCAACGATGTATGTGCGTCCATTATTAATTGGTACCGGTCCGCAGATGGGGGTAAATCCGGCCAATGAGTATACTTTTATTATTATGGTCATGCCTGTTGGTGCTTATTATAAAGGCGGTTTGTCGCCTGTGAAAGCCATCATTCTTGATGATTTTGATCGTGCGGCACCGCAGGGTACCGGTGATGTAAAAGTAGGCGGAAATTATGGCTCGAGTTTACTGCCGCATCATATTGCCCATGAAGCAGGGTATCCGATTGAATTATATTTGGATGCTGCGGAGCATAAATATATTGATGAATTTGGAACCTCTAATTTTATTGCAATTACAAAAGACGGCAAATATGTGACACCTCAATCAAAAGCAGCACTGCCCAGTGTTACCAATGACGGGCTGCGCCAAGTTGCAGAAAAGCTGGGAATGCCGGTTGAAATTCGCCCCGTTCTTTTTTCTGAATTAAAAGATTTTGCAGAAACTGCTGCTTGTGGTACGGCTGTTGTGATGACTCCGGTTAATGAATATCATCGTGGTGATTTGGTTATTAAGGTTGGCCCACGTGAGGGCTGTGGACCGCAATTACAGAAATTATATGATCATTATACGGATATTCAGTGGGGCCGCGTAAAAGATACGTTAGGCTGGCTCGTGGAAATTTAATAATTTGGATGACTGTCCAGGCATCCTTTTTTGCTTTTCGCTGAGAAGGATGCTGGGATTGATTCCTTCTTTTTCGTTTTAGATGTTTTTTTATAACCATGGAATCGTTTGGGAGAATAAATTTGACTATACCAATTATCGAACGCGCAGCCGGGATGGTGCATTCTGTTGCAGCTGATAAATCATTGTCTTATGAAAAATTCTCTGATTTGGAATTGGTTGTGAAAATGAACGAGGGTGATACTGCCGCTTTTGAGGAGATTTTTGTGCGGTATGAAACGCGTCTTGTGGCTTATGCGACTCGGTATATGGGGTCTATTGACGCGGCGAAGGATATTTGTCAGGAGGCTTTTCTAAAGTTGATTCGAAAACCGCCTGTTTATTTGGCACATAATAATTTAGCGCCGTGGTTATTCCGGATTACCCGCAATCTATCGATTGATAAACAGCGTCGCGGTAAATTTGAAATTGCGGGCAGGTCGGATGAGTTTCCAGAAGCAAAAGAAGAAAAAAATCCTCTGAGTACATTGTCAAAGCGCAATGATGTGGCAATTGTTCGTCAGCTGGTGAATGAACTTCCTCATGATTTGCGGGAAGTGGTTGAGTTGCGTATTGACGGCAATGTGCCCTTTAAGGATATTGCTGAAATTTTAGATATTCCGCATGGCACGGCGCTCTGGCGTATGCATCGTGCTGTTCAAGTTTTGCGTGATCAGTGGAGGCATTATGACCCAGATATGTAAAAAATATCGTGACCGTGCTCTACGGGATGGCCTGAATAGCCCCGCTGGTGAGATTTGGAGAAAACACAGTCGTCATTGTCCGTCTTGTAAAACGGAAATCTTTATTGTGCAGATGCTGGGTGAGGATGCCGCGGACGGGCAGCAGCATATTTCGCGAAAAGATTATGCCACGCTCGTGGAAGAAGTTTGTGAAAATGCCGATTCCTATAAGATGACCCGAAAGGGATATCGTTTAAGATGTCTTTGGAATTTTTCTATGGCAGCTGCGGTCTTTCTGCTATTGGGGACCTGCGCTGTGCTTTTGGGACAGAATCTTTCGCGTAAAAATTCCCCAAAAGTATTTACGGCTGATATTCTGAGCTATAAAAGCGTTGCCATGGCGATTCCCGATGATTCTAAAAGGATGGATCTTTTTAGTGACGATTCTTTTAGTGCTGGAAAAACGCAAGGTATCTTTTTTATGGGGCCGGATGATGTGAGTACAACGATTGTTCAAACGCCGTTCTGGGATTCGACTTCGGAGCGTCAATTGCTAGAATTGCGGGATCGCGTGGAACAAAGACGCTGCGATTATACGAATATGATTGACCGTGAATTGCACGAATAATCAGAAAATTGATCTTTAACAAGAATTACGCGATCGCTCCGGCAACTGGTTTTAGAGGACTTTTCAGCAAGAATAAAAAAGGGATGGTTTTTTATCCGTTCTTTAATAATATAAAAAAACGAATAGAATGAATTGCTACGAAAAATGAATTATTTTTATGGGCAGTTCGCCGAAAAAATTAAAACAGAAGATATTAAAAAAAATTATTTTAGCTGAAAAAGGATATCGAATAAGTGTTTTCCCGAATCTGTTGTGACCATTTTGTCGCGCGCATTTTTTGCGACGGATTTGGTGGCCTTTTGTTCTAATAGGTTCGTTATCAGATCGGCCTCGAATAATGGCTCGAAGTGAAGCTTTTGGGATGCGCTGAATTGATGATGGGAACCGACAATTTCGGCAATATATGTTTTTTCTTTTTGGGTAAAATCTGGATAATCCAGAAGATACTGCTCGGCTATTTTTTGTCCTTCGAGCTCTTGAATGCGAGGAAGTGCTTTGCCGTGTAAAGCTCTTGCTGCCGGACAGCCGATGTCATGTAGCAATGCAGCGGTTTTTAGTAAATAGAGGTGCCGTGTTGAAAAAGCCTCAAGTAGGGCAATCTTTTCGGTATAGTCGATCACGGATTGGGTATGAGCAATTTGAGTAACGTCTTCTTTTGCATAGAAGGCTATGACTCTGCGCCAAAGATCTAAATATATATTTTCCATTGTTGTGTTTGAATGATGTTTTTGTTTTTGTTCGTTTTCGGTGGAGTCGTTTGTCTAAAAAGGAATATAGCATTTCTTTTGTTGAATTGATCTTTTTTTGAGAATTTGTTGTCCTGTTTGAATCGTCAGACTAGAAGAATTTGGGCTCATCGCGTTTCCATTGTTCGGGAACCTGGATCCTGTTTTCTCCTAGAAGAAAAGGGTCGTTTCTTTTGCATCAAGACAAGAAAAAAAAGGTGTCTATTTGTAAATATCCTGAATAAGAATATATTAATAGCATTACTAAAAAGGAACAGGAATAAAATTTGTGATGGCATTTATTTTTACAACAAATAGTTTTTATCATCGTGAGGCTTACTTTTATTATAGTCTTACGAGATCTTTTGTTGTTGAAAAACCTTTATAAATTTGAATTTTACTATTCTATAAAATAATAATTAAAAAAAGGCTCCGTAGCAAAAGATTTAGCTATGGAGCCTTTTTTTTTAGGAGTGGAAAATGATTGTCATATTAAAAGAAAATCCCGCAGAAGAACAACTTAACGATTTAACACAGTGGTTGAAAAGTCTGAATATTGAAATCTATAAGTCGGAGGGCCTCCATAAAGTCATTCTGGGACTTATTGGTGATACGACTGTGGTGGATGTGGATTTGATCAAAGCACTGGATATTGTTGAAGATGTCCGGCTGATTCAGGAGCCGTATAAGAGCGCAAATCGAAAATTCCATCCCATGGACAGCATTATTCAAGTGGGTGATGTTAAGATTGGAGATGGTTCGCTGCAGATTATTGCGGGGCCTTGTTCGATTGAAACGGAAGCGCAGATTTGCTCTATTGCGCAGAGTGTCAAGGAATCGGGTGCGCGCATTTTAAGGGGCGGGGCATTTAAACCGCGTACGTCGCCGTACTCTTTTCAGGGGTTGCGGAATGATGGAATAAAGTTGTTGTTGAAAGCAAAAAAGGCCAGCGGCTTGCCGGTGGTTACAGAAATTATGGATCTATCCCAACTGGAGCTTTTTGAGGATGTGGACTTTATCCAAGTTGGCGCTCGGAATATGCAGAATTTTGAATTGCTCAAAGAGCTTGGTCGGAGTCAAAAACCGATCCTTTTGAAGCGTGGTTTGGCTAGTACGTTTCGGGAATGGCTGATGAGCGTGGAGTATATTATGGCTGGCGGAAATCCAAATGTGGTTCTCTGCGAACGCGGAATTCGAACTTTTGAAAATTATACGCGAAATACCCTGGATTTATCGGCGGTGCCAGTCATTAAAAAGTTGTCGCATTTGCCGATCATTGTCGACCCGAGTCATGCAACTGGCCGTTCTGAATTAATTGTGCCAATGGCACTAGCCGCAGTTGCTGCCGGCGCTGATGGCTTAATGATTGAAGTTCATAATGATCCGCCGCATGCACTCTGTGATGGCCCACAGTCATTACTGCCTTCAACCTTCGATAAATTGATGAAAAAAATACAAAAAATACGCGTTGCGCTGCAAGATTAAGGATTGACAATGAATATAGGAATAATTGGCCTAGGATTAATCGGCGGCTCGTTTGCAAAAGCAACCAAAGTTCGCACTTCGCATAAAGTTTTCGGCATGGATATTGACCGGAGTGTGGTTTTGAAGGCTAAATTAGTAGAAGCCATCGATGGTGTGTTGACACCGGAAATGATTTCAGAATGCGATTTGGTTCTGGTTGCATTGTCGCCGGTGGCCGCAAAAGAAGTTTTACAACAGTATGCGCCAAAATTTAAAAAAGGCGCTGTTGTTGTTGATACGACCGGAATTAAAAAGAGCATTAGTGCATTGATGCGTCCACTGTCGAAGAAATATGGTTTCGTTTTTGTGGGTGGACATCCCATGGCAGGAATGGAGTGCTCTGGATTTGATTTTTCCGGCCAGAAGTTGTTCAGCAGTGCCTCCATGATATTGACGCCCGCAGAATATGTTGGAATTCAATGCATGGATATGCTGAAACAGTATTTTTTATCGTTGGGATTTGCCGCAATTACGATATCGACGCCGGAGGAACATGATCGAATTATTGCGTATACGTCACAATTGGCGCATGTTGTATCGGGCGTGTTTGTACGAAGTAAAACGGCCGCGGAACATTTGGGATTCTCCGCGGGAAGCTATAAAGATATGACGCGTGTGGCGACAATGAACCCCGAAATGTGGACACAACTTTTTTTGGAAAATCAGTCTAATTTACTAAAAGAGGTTGACGGCTTGATAGAACGGCTGCAGGAAGTCCGCCAAACATTGGCGGATAAAAATGCGCCCGCACTGCGAAAATTATTGGCCGAGGGAAATGATCGGAAAGCAAATGTAGGATAAAGGAATTTGTTATGGAAGTTATTCGTATTCATACAGAACCGTTGTATAATGTAGTGGTCGGCCGGGACTTTCTGAATCATTTGGAAAAACAGTTGGTCGAAATTATTCCAGCGGGACGAAGTATTTTTTTGTTATCGGATGATAATGTTTTTCCGTTCTATGGTGGTGCATTAATAAACCATTTGCAGCAATGCGGCTATCGGGTCTGTTCGTATATCATTCCAGCCGGTGAATGCTCAAAAAGTCTGCAAAATTTTGAAAAGATATTGGAGTTTATGGCGGAGAAACGCATAACACGTGCGGATTGTGTGATTGCTTTAGGGGGTGGTGTCCCCGGAGATTTAGGTGGATTCTGTGCGGCAAGTTTTATGCGCGGAATTAAATTAATCCAGATTCCAACAAGTCTCCTCGCTGCAGTGGATTCTTCCGTGGGCGGAAAAACGGCTGTAAATCTTAAAGCTGGAAAAAATTTGGTAGGAGCATTTTGGCAACCGAGGGCGGTTTTTTTCGATTTGGATGTCTTGAAAACCCTGCCGGAAAAGAATTTCTCCGAAGGAATTGCCGAAATGATAAAATATGGCATGATTAAAGATGCTGATTTATTTGAATTGCTGGCTCATGGTGACCGCAATGAGCACTTGGCAGAAATGGTGATCCGATGTATTAAAATCAAGGGCGCTATGGTTGAAAATGATGAGCATGATCTTGGCGAAAGACAACTGTTGAATTTTGGGCATACGATTGGGCATGCCGTGGAAAAATGTAGCAAATTCGAAATTAGCCACGGACAGGCCGTCGCAATCGGAATGGTGCTGATGACAGAAATCGCAGTTCAAAAAATGGGCGTGGAAAAAAGCGTTTTGACAAAATTGATCGCGGCGTTGAAAAGGTATTCTTTACCGATTAAGTCGCCCTTCCCAATGACCCAGCTGCTGGAAGTGATGCAGTCGGACAAAAAACGCCAGGGACAATCAATGACGCTGGTCATTCCTGAAAAAATCGGCAAGTGCGTGCTGCAGAAGATCTCAATGAATGAACTCGCGTCTTTCTTTTTAAATTCATAGGGGGAGAAAGGATGCCTATTATAAAAAAAGCACAACTTCTGCCGGCTCAATTATCGGGGAAAATCGCCGCAATTGTATCTAAGTCCGTGGCGCATCGACAATTGATTTGCGCTGGATTGAATCGGCATGCTCTCTCGATTCGCATGTCGGAAAAACTCTCGATTGATATTAATACAACACTGCACTGTTTATGCGCTTTGGGCGGGACAACAGAATATAAAAAAAATACGTGGCAGATTTCTCCCATTCTCTTAAAACAAAAAAACGCCGCGCCGCTATTGTTAAATTGCGGGGAGAGTGGTACAACATTGCGATTACTGCTTCCGGTGGTCTGCGCGTTGGGGTTTTCTGCAAAATTTGTCGGTCACGGTCGTCTGCCGGAGCGTCCGCTGGGAGAATTGTGTCATGTCCTTCGTGAGCATGGCATACAGATATCATCGGATTCGCTGCCGCTTGCATGTGCTGGACAATTAAAGAATGGCGCTTTTGTTATTCCAGGTAATATCAGTTCGCAGTATATTTCAGGATTGCTGTTTGCGTTGCCGTTGTTGAAGGGTGAGAGTACGCTGACTTTATCTTCACCGCTACAATCTGCTTCTTATGTAAAATTAACCCTTGATGAAATGCGGCAATTTGGAATTGTGGTTGAAGAGCTGCCTTCTGGTGGCTGGCGGATTCCCGGAAATCAGCAGTATTGCGCGCCGAAACAGGAACTGTCTGGTGAGGGGGATTGGTCTAATGCGGCGGTTTTCCTGGCGGCTGGGGCTTTTTGTCAGCCCATTACAATGACGGGCTTAAATCTGAATTCTATTCAGGGTGATCGGGCAATACTGGGTGTTTTACGTCAATTTGGAGCGGGGGTTTTGGAGCAAAAGAATGCGGTGACCATCTCGCCGGGAAAACTGACTGGATGCGATGTTGATGTGTCCGAAATTCCAGACTTGCTGCCCGTTCTTGCGGTGCTGGCAACCGCAGCAGAGGGCGTGACAAATCTGAAAAATGCCGGACGGCTTCGCTTAAAAGAGAGTGATCGCCTTGCTTCGGTATGTCAGCTTATTACCGCACTGGGCGGAAGCTGCAAAGAATTTCCAGAATCGCTACAAATTACGGGTACCGCACTTAGGGGCGGTGATGCGGATTCTTGTAATGACCATCGAATTGTCATGGCGGCAGCCTTGGCGGCTTTGCGCTGCAAACATAAGGTGATCCTAAACGGCGCGGAAAGTATCCGTAAATCTTATCCTGATTTTTGGCAGGATTATAAAAAATTAGGAGGCAAAATAGATGTCGTCTGAATTTGGTAAAAATATAAAGTTTTCGGTTTTTGGGCAGTCTCACGGCGAGGCAATTGGCATTTTAATCGATGGGCTCCCTGTGGGCAAAACGATCGATATGGATGAAGTGCAGGCTATGATGCGTCGCCGGGCTCCGGGACAATCCAAACTGACAACCCCCAGAACGGAAAAAGATGCGCCTGAAATTCTGTCGGGTCTAATGAATCATAAAACATGCGGCGCGCCGCTCTGTGCAATAATACGCAATACGAATACGCGATCCGCAGACTATAAGGCCTTGCAAAATATTCCGCGACCGGGTCATGCGGATTATATGGCGCAGCTTCGCTATCATGGCTTTCAGGATGATCGGGGCGGGGGACATTTTTCAGGGCGTTTGACAGCGCCATTGTGCTTGGCGGGTGCTATTTGCCGGCAGATCCTGCGTTCGGACGGGGTTGAAATCGGGGCGCATATTTATCGAATCGGCAGTGTGCAGGAGCGGTTATTTGATCCATCGGTAGAAACAGCTACACAAATTCTGCAGCCCGGTCAGAAGGAATTTCCGGTATTGCAGGATGAAATCGGGCTGAAAATGCAGAAAGAAATTTTGGCTGCGGCGAAAGACTGTGACTCAATCGGCGGTGGCATTGAGTGTATGGCAGTCGGATATCCTGCGGGGATCGGTTCGCCGATGTTTGATGGTTTGGAAAATCGTTTGGCACAGGCGCTGTTTGGAATTCCGGCGATAAAGGGTGTTGAATTTGGTGCTGGATTTAAGGTTGCCGAAATGCGCGGATCGGAAAATAATGACATGTTTGAGAAAAAAGACGGTAAAATTCGGACCAAAACGAATCAGCATGGCGGTATTTTAGGCGGTATTTCTTCGGGGATGCCCATTGTTTTTCGGGTGGCCATGAAGCCGACGCCATCGATTTCACGCCCGCAGCAAACCCTGAATTTGCAGACGGGCAAGCAGGAAGAGTTGTGTATTCATGGACGCCATGATCCCTGTGTGGTCGTTCGTGCCGTACCCGTGGTGGAAGCCGTTATGGCGATGGTTTTGCTGGATATGCTTCAGAAATGCGAACTATAAAATGAATAAATAAAGAGAAAAAGAATGAAAGACTTACTTGAATGTCGCAAGATGATTGATGAAATTGATCAGAAAATAGTATCCCTGATTTGTGAGCGGATGGCCGTAACTGCCGATATTGCGGTTTATAAAAAGGCGCATGATTTGCCGGTGCTGAACCGCGCGCGCGAGGAAGATATGCTGATACGCCTGAATAAAAAAGCCGGCCCCGCATTTGGTCTATATGTGCAGGAGCTGTATGAAAAAATTTTTGCCGTAAGTCGGGCTTATCAGGAAAAATTAAATCCGGATATTTAAAAATGAGTATACTTTTAGAAAAAGAGATGCAATGCGGGCTGTTGGGGGAAAAATTATCGCACAGCTTTTCGCCGGAAATTCATGCACAGCTGGCGGATTATTCCTATAAACTTATCGAAGTGCCACGGGATAAGGTTGCCGATTTTATGATTCGCCGGAATTTTAATGCGATTAATGTGACCATTCCTTATAAGCAGACGGTGATGCCTTTTTGCGAAACGATTTCGGAGGAAGCCAAAAGAATCGGCAGTGTGAATACGATTGTCAAGGATTGCGATGGCAAGCTGCATGGCTATAATACGGATTACTATGGTTTTGCGTATATGGCGAAAAAAGCGGGCATTGATTTTGCGGGAAAAAAAGTGCTTATTTTGGGCAGCGGCGGCACTTCAAAGACCGTCCGGACTGTCGTGCTTGATGCGCAGGCATCGGATGTGATTATCGTTTCTCGAAAAGGAGAAAATAATTATACGAACTTGCGGCTGCATAAAGATGCCGAAATTTTGATCAATGCGACGCCAGTCGGGATGTATCCAAATACCGAAAAAAGTCCTATCGATTTAAATGATTTTCCAAAATGTTCGGGTGTCTTGGATGTTATTTATAATCCTCTGAAAACGCGACTTTTGCAGCAGGGAAGTGCTTTAAATCTAAAGTACTCCAATGGCTTGAGAATGCTGGTTGCACAGGCAAAGGTCGCCTCGGAATATTTTTTAGGGCGTCCTTTGCCGGATGAAAAAATAGAGGCTGTCTTCGCTAAAATGAATCGCGATGCGGCTAATATTGTACTAATCGGAATGCCGGGATGCGGAAAATCAACGATCGGAAAAGCCTTGGCTGCACAAAAACATCGGGTCTTTGTGGATACGGATGAGCTTATTGTAAAACGCGCAGGAAAATCGATTCCAGAAATTTTTGCGGAATCCGGGGAAGAAACGTTCCGTCGCTTGGAAGAGGCCGCTATTGCTGAATGCAGTCGTGAAAAAGGACAAATTATTGCTACTGGCGGCGGTGCGGTTTTGAGGGAACGAAATCGTCTGAATTTGCAGCAGAATGGCATCCTTTTCTACTTGCAGCGCCATTTGAAAGAATTGCAGATTGCGCATGGGCGTCCGCTTGCGCAGGATCATGCTGCGGTTGCAAAGCTGCTGCAGCAGCGAGAAAAACGGTATCTTTTTTGTGCGGATGTTGTGATTCAAAATGAGGGCTTGATCAAGGATGTAGTTGAGGATATTCGGAATTCTTTTTGCTCTTTGGAAAATTAAAAAGGGATTGCGAATCGGAAAAGAAAACACGCGCTGGAAGTCGTTGCAGTTTGGAAAACATAGCCGTTTTTGAGGAGGATGAAAAAGGGTGTTCCGATGTCTTAAAATAATTTTAGCGGGCTTTCCACAGATTGTTTTTTTGTGAAACTTAAAAAGCGGCATGTTTTCAGGGTGATTTTTTGTTGAGTCGTAGTATATTAATAAGACATGCGTTTGTGCATGTTTGAACGCGTAACAGGAAAGAGAAACGAATGGACGAAAAGCAGGAAAAAACAACGATACAAATGGCAGATGTGGATTTTAAATTTCGCCGTTGTGTATTGCTTTTAATCTGCATCTTTTTATGGCTGTCTATTTTGCCTTATTTTCCAGAGGACATGGATTATTTTCGGGGTGGATTGTCCGGATCGTTATATCCAAAGAACCTCTTGGGGGCGACGGGCAGCTATATTGGCTGGTTTATGCTGATTTCCTTTGGGTTGGGTGCCTATGGAATTGCGGCTATTGTCACATTGGGCAGTTTGCGACGGCTTGTGTGGCGCGGGGGGCTACGAAAGGCCGGTTGGGAGTACAAGCTGTCTTACGTGCTTGTCGTTTTGGGAATGGTTATCATGCTGGGACTCTGCCCGGATCATTTTCAGGCAGTAACAGGTTATTTAAATATTCGGACGATGCCCGGCGGCGTGTTGGGTGATTTTCTTTGCGCGAAGGGGCACGGGATGCTCTATTTGCTGCTAAACAGCATCGGTACTTTCCTCATTGGATTGGTGTTGTTTTTTTCCGGGCTTTGGGTCCTTTGGACGCATGACTGGAATATGTTCGCAAAACTACTTTGGACAAAGCTTGGTAATCGGACTAGAAGTCGTAAAACAACGGAAGGGAAGTCCGCGGATTCTGCGCCGGAGGAAAAGATAGAAGAGGAAGAAAACTCAGCGAAGGAAAAACTTCCGATATTTGACAAAGAGAAAGGCAAAGAAAAATTTCCGATATTCAAACCGCGGGGTCGGAGAAATCATCCGGAACCTCAACTTAAAACAACCAAGATGCCGTTCTTTAATGTCAAAGGCCTGAAAAAGACCACGCCTGAATTTGAATCCGAAATAAGCGCGCCGACTGCGGATGCATTGCCCTCTTTGAAACCCGAAT
>JBAYAV010000037.1:0-14574 GCA_041669565.1 Lentisphaeria bacterium | reverse complement strand
AGAGATGCGCGTCTGTGGTTTTTTGCGTGCTTATGGCTGCCTTTTTCTGCGGTTCCGTTATAATAGGTGGAAAAGTTGAAAACTATTTTTTAGAAACTAAAAATATGCATTATATTAAAAAAGCGGCATTAATCAGAAGGTTTAATTTCCGAGTAATACCGCTTTTCTAATTTTTTTGAAAGGATGAGGTTTTTAGTTTTTCCAAAGGCCATGGACGTTACAAAATTCTCTGGCTGTGACTTTATCGGCATTCACGGGGAAAAAAACAATCGGGTGTTCGCCGGGTTTTAAGAATTGTTTGTAAGAGATTTTATCGGTGATCAATTCAATCCATTGAATATAGTGTTCTTCGGTCATCGGATGGAGAGTGCTGCCAACAGTGACTTTCCAGCCGTCGGCAACTTTTTCTAATATCGGAACGTGTTTTTCATTTTTAAAATCCGCGGTCTGCGCTTCCATTTTTTTTAACGGCTGATTATCTGCCGTCATTGTTTCGGGCGTTCCACTAAGGACTTCAACGGTCGTTTTACTAGTACCAATCGAAAAAATATTGCTCTGCATATCGTCCTCCTTGTTTTTTAGGGTGAGTGTGGTAAACAAATCTGTCGATACGTAATAATATACTTCTTGTTTTTGTTTTTTTATGTGCTTTTTTGAATTAATTGAAAGATGAAATATGGCTTCTATTGAAAAGATTCGTAATATTGGTATTATCGCGCATATTGATGCGGGTAAAACGAGTACCACAGAAGGACTTTTATATTATTCGGGGTTGACCCATCGTTATGGTGATATTGATGACGGCACCACGGTCATGGATTATCTTCCAGAAGAGCGTGCGCGGGGCATTACGATTGCCGCAGCAGTAGCTTATATCCCTTGGAAAAATTATGAATTTCATCTGATCGATACGCCGGGGCATATTGATTTTACGGCTGAAGTACAGCGCTCGCTGCGTTCGATTGATGGCGCGGTTGTTATTTTTAGTGCTGTTGAAGGAGTGGAGGCACAAAGCGAAAAGGTCTGGTATCAAGCGAATCAGTATCATGTTCCAAAAATAGCCTTTGTTAATAAAATGGACCGCATTGGCGCTTCTTTTGAAAATACGGTCAAGCAAATTGATGAAAAATTTGATAATTGCGCTATTCCGCTGCAGTGTCCGATCGGGTTTGAAAATACGTTCTCCGGCATGATCGATTTGTTAACGAAAGAGAAAATCACTTTTTCGGGCGAGGGTAATTCTGAAATTCATCGGGAGCCCCTGGTCGGTGATCTGGAAAGTATATGGGAAGAGCGCTTTGAAGAAATGGTGGAAAAATTAGCGGATTATTCGGATGATATCGCGATTCTTTTCTTGGATGGCAAAACGCCAGATAAAGAAATTCTTCAAAAAGAGCTCAAACGCCTGACTTTAGAATGCAAAATTGTGCCAGTCTTGGTCGGTAGCGCAAAACGCGATCTTGGTATTCAGCCACTCGGTGATGCTATTATTGATTATTTGCCGTCGCCGGCAGATGTGACGGAATATAAAGCATTTAATCCAAAAACAGAAAAAGAAGTGCTGGTGCACCCCAGTGAAGAAGAGCCCTTTGCCGGATTCGTTTTCAAAATTAATGCTTCCGCACAAGTGGATCTGTTTTTTATTCGCGTGTATAGTGGGAAACTGACGTCCAATATGCAACTGATTAATTCGCGAAACGGGAAAAAGATACGCGTGCGGCTGCTGTTTAAAATTTATGCCCGAAGCACGGAGCAAATAGAGGAGGCTTGTCCTGGCGATATTGTGGGACTTACGGGATTGAAAGACTGCGGAATCGGAGATACTCTCTGTGGAACAAAAAGAATTATCGCTTTTGAAAAAATCATGTTCCCAGAACCGGTTATTTCAATGGTGGTGGAACCCAAAAAAACAAAAGATAAGGATAAACTGGATTCGGTGCTCGATCTGCTTTGCCGAGAAGACCAAACTCTGAAATGCGCAGTCTCCGAAGATACCGGTCAACGACTGCTTTCCGGAATGGGGGAACTTCATCTTGAAGTGAGCCTAAAGAGAGTGGAAACAGATTTCGGCGTAGAAATTCGCGTCGGTGAGCCGCGAGTTGCGTTCCGAGAAACGCTGGCAAAGGCAACAAGAGTGCATGTGGTGTTTGATAAAGTTCTTGGCGATACAAGACTTTATGCTGAAGTGACGGTAGAATTTACGCCACTGGATCGCAATGGTGAGACCTTTGAAATCAAAAACACCTGCCGGGATTTAAAGACGATTCCGAAAGCTTTTGTGGAAGCAGCGGAACAAGGTTTGCACGATGGTCTGCAAACGGGTGGATTAAAGGGGTATCCGATGATTTATGTGGGGGCAACCGTTACAGAATTAAAGTATCTTCAAGATGCGACCACACCTGGTGCGGTGGTTGGCGCAGTGATTGAGGCTATTAATCAGGCGTTTAAGCAGGTTGGTACGGTAATGCTGGAGCCGTTAATGAATTTGGAAATCATGACGCCGGAAGAGTCCGTTGGTGAAATCACGATGTATTTGCAGCCGCGTCGAGCGTTAATTAAAGATATTGCCCAGATTGGCAAGATACGCAAAATTGACTGCAAAGTGCCGCTGGCTGAAATGTTTGGTTTTGGAAAATCGTTGCCGCGTTTAAGTGGCGGCCGTGCGTCTTTCTCGTTGGAGCCATCGGGGTACCAGGAATGTGCGCGGTGATAAACCGCTAAAACAAAAAATCCAGCAATGCGTTTTCTGCTTTGCTGGTTTTTTTGTTTTTAACTTAAGGGTGGTTTAGAAACGTGGAATGACTGAAATTGTCTTTTGATGGGTGCCGGAAAACGATATAATTTATAGACAATATAAATTATTAGCGGTGTTTTTTTTGTATTTTAGTTTTACAATTATATATTATTCTTTTGATATCTTTAAGGGGAGATTATGATGGAAAAATCAGATATTGTGAAGTCCACTCCGCTGGTAGCGGAGCATGAGGCCCTGCATGCAAAAATGGTGAATTTTGCTGGCTGGAATATGCCCGTACAGTATGAACATGGCATTTTATTTGAGCATCAGCACACGCGTGAAAAATGCTCCTTGTTTGATATATGTCATATGGGAGAATTTAACGTAAAAGGAGCTGGTGTTGCTGCCGCGCTGGATCGCATTGTGGCTCGCCCCGTTGCGGATCAACCAATCGGCTCCTGTCGGTATAATCTGCTGCTCAATGATGAGGGCGGAATTCTAGATGATCTGATTCTTTATCGCTGTGCTGAGGAGTCCTTTTTTATTGTGGTCAATGCCGGTTGTATTGACAGTGATGCGGCAAGATTTCAGTCTCTTTTACCGGCGGGTATTTCTTTTGAAAATAGTTCTGATAAGACCGCAAAGCTTGATTTACAGGGTCCCGAGAGCATAAATGTTTTATGTGAAATATGGGATCTTTCGCAGGAAGACCTGCCGAGTTATTTTCATTTTATTGAAATTGAGCGATTTGGGGTGCGGGTGATTGTGAGTCGTACCGGCTATACGGGCGAGCTTGGTTTTGAGTTGTATTTACCGGCGGACTCTGTGGTTTTCTTTTGGCGCCAGTTTTTAGCTCATAAGCTGGTAGAGCCGGCTGGACTTGGGGCGCGTGATACGCTGCGTTTGGAGGCCGGTCTACCACTTTATGGTCATGAAATGAGCACGGATATCTCGCCATTGGAAACAGGCTACGGCAAAATGCTGCAGTTGAAGAAGCATCCGGAGCGTGAATTTTCTGGGAAAGATGGTGTGCAGTCTCGTGTGGCAAATCGGCAATTATGCGCTTTGTATTTAGAGGGCCGCCGAGCGGCGCGTGAACACACCGAAGTTCGGAATGGAATCGGGCAAAAAATTGGCATTGTGACATCCGGTTGTTATGCGCCTTCGTTGGGCAAGGCAATTGCGCTTGCGTATTTAGAAAAGGACTTAATACCGGAAGATCAGGTCGTGTTTTTGCCGTTAGGCAGAGGGGAAGCGAAAGCTCATATTGGCACAATGCCTTTTTATAAAAATGGTTCAGTAAAAGGAAAATAAAATGACTTATTATACAAAAAAACATGAATGGGTAAAAATTATCAATCAGAAAGCAGTTGTCGGCGTATCGGAATATGCGGCGAGTGAACTTGGTGATGTGACTTTTGTGGAGCTTCCTTCGGTTAGCGATAGTGTGGAAGGCGGAGAATACCTTTGCACGATTGAATCGGTAAAAGCCGCTGCAGAAGTCTATGCCCCGATCGGCGGAACCATCGCGGCAGTGAATAAAAAATTGGAAGACGATCCGCAGATTCTAAATGACTCCGCGGAAGAAGCCGGCTGGATTTGCAAGCTTGATGATTATTCGGAAGCGGATTTGATGGAGCTGATGGATGGGAAAGAATACAAAGAATATCTAAAAACGCTGTAAGTAAGGAGCTCGCTTTGCCATATATTGCAAATACTGTAGAAGATCAGCAGCAGATGCTGAAAACGATTGGATGCCAAAATCTGGAGGAGATGTGGCAGAAGGCCGGGGTGACAAACCCAGCACCTGAATTGAAAAATTTTCCAGAAGGATTAAGCGAACCGGATTTAGTGAAACATTTTCAGCATTATGCTGAAAAAAATGACTCGGCGTTGACGTGCTTTCTTGGGGGTGGTTTCTATGATCATTTCATTCCTGCGGCAGTGCCTGCTCTTGTGAATCGTGGAGATTTTGCCACCGCCTATACCCCGTATCAGGCGGAAGCCTCGCAGGGAACGCTGCAGAGCATCTTTGAATATCAGTCCGCAATTTGTGAATTGACTGGAATGCCGGTTGCCAACGCCTCGTTGTATGATGGCGGTACCGCTGCCTTTGAGGCAATTCTGATGGCAGTTCGCATTAAACGCAAAAAGATGCGCGTTGTTATTTCGGATACGGTTTCACCGCTTTATCGGCAGATTATGGCAACGTCAACAATTGGTCATGATATTGATTTGGCGGTTGTAAAAACAGAGGCTTCTGAAAGTCAGGATAATTTGCAGGCATTGCTGGATTGCGTGGATGATAACACCGCCGCAGTGGTGGTGCAGTATCCTAATTTTCTCGGCGGAATAGCGGATTATCGTTTGTTTATAGAAAAATTGCATGCGAAAAAAGTATTGGCGATCAGCGTGTCTTATCCGATCGCTTTCGGAATGTTGGAAACACCAGGCAAAATGGGGTTTGATATTGTTGTTGGCGAAGGACAGTGTCTTGGCATATCTTTAAATGGCGGCGGTCCCTATTTGGGATATATGGCGGTGAAAGAAGAATATATGCGGAAAATGCCTGGGCGTGTGGTTGGCAAGGCGTTTGACAAAGACGGCAAAGAGGGCTATGTGCTGACGCTTCAGACGCGCGAGCAGCATATCCGTCGGCAGCATGCGATGAGTAATATATGCTCGAACGAAAATTTATGCGCGTTAACAGCATTGGTATATATGTGTTTGTTAGGGAAAGAAGGGATCGTGGAAGTGGCACAACAATGTGCGGCGAAGGCGGTCTATTTATATAATCGGCTGAATAAAGTTCCGGGTTGTAAGGTGGTTGGTGATGGAGCTTTTTTCAATGAATTTGTTTTAGAGTTGCCTTCGGATGCGGAGACATTTGCAAAGGCCTTTTTGGATCAGGGCATTGCGGGTGGGTTGCCGTTAGGACAATTTTATCCAGAGCGTAAAAATCAGCTGCTGGTTGCAGTAACCGAGAAGCGCACAAAAGCCGAAATCGATCATTTTTGTCAAGTATTGGAGAAGTTGTTATGAGCTTGATTTTTACACAAGGCCGTCCCGGAAGAAGAGCCTGGAGACTACCGGCGTTGGATGTTCCGAAGAAAAATGCAGTCCCGAAAAGCTGCCTCCGCGAGGCGCCGGCGGATTTGCCAGAGGTATCTGAATTGGAAGTGGTGCGCCATTTTACGAATCTGTCCCGCAAAAATTTTAGCGTGGATACTCAGTTTTATCCCCTTGGTTCCTGTACGATGAAGTATAACCCCAGAGTGAATGAAATGCTGGCTGGTATGCCGGAGTTCACAAATATTCATCCGGGGTTGAGTTTGACCAAAGAGGGCGAAAAACATATGCAGGGTACGTTGGGAATCCTTTATGAGCATGAACAACGGATCAATGAGCTGTTTGGTTTTTCGGCTGCAACATTTCAGCCAATGGCGGGCGCGCATGGCGAATTTACGGGAATATCACTGATCGCTGCATGGCATCGCGACCACGGAACTTGGGATCAACGCAAGGTGATGCTGATTCCGGATTCGGCGCACGGTACAAATCCTGCCAGTGCAATTCAGGCTGGGTTTATTGTCCGTGAAATTAAAACAGGCAGCAAGGGCGAAGTCTCTTTGGAAGATTTGAAGGCTAATCTTGATGAACATACTGCCGGGATGATGCTTACATGCCCGAATACCGCTGGTTTTTATAATGACGGCTTAAGCGAAATGTGCGCGTTGATTCATGAGGCCGGCGCGCTGATTTACTGTGATGGTGCGAATAGTAATGCGATCATTGGCCGTGTGCGACCGGGCGATATCGGATTTGATGCCATGCATTTGAATGTGCATAAAACACTGGCAACCCCGCATGGCGGTGGCGGCCCCGGCGATGGGCCTGTGATGTGCAATGATACGCTGAAGCCGTATCTGCCGGTGCCCCGTGTACGGAAAGACGCGGAAGGCGTTTTCAGTCTGGACTGGAATCAGCCAAAATCGATTGGCAAAGTGATGCCGTTTATGGGCAATTTCGGGGTGCTGCTTCGCAGTTGTGCGTATTTGTGTCGTTTAGGTCGTGAGGGCGTTCGTCGAGTTGCGGATAATGCGGTTTTGAATGCCAATTATCTGCGGGTTCTTCTGACGCCGGGGTATGATCAAACGGTTTCCGATATGTGTATGCATGAGTGTGTCTTCTCAGCGTCGCGTCAGGTAAAACTCGGCGTGCATGCGCTTGATATTTCGAAGGCACTGATTGATCGCGGGTTCCATCCGCCAACGATGTATTTTCCGCTGATTGTTCCGGAAGCGCTGATGATTGAGCCGACAGAAACAGAATCGAAGGAGATGCTGGATTCGTTTGCCAAAGCAATGCTGGATATCGCGAAGGTCGCGGAGACGGATCCGCAGCAGCTACATGATGCTCCGATCACGATGCCGATTGGCCGTCTTGACGAGACCGAAGCGGCACGGCATCCTCAGCTCCGGTATGTTCCGGAGGCTTAAAGCGAGCCGCTTAAAAACATAGTCTTAATGAAATAAAACGCCCTTTCAATGATTGTTCATTCGAAAGGGCGTTTCTGTGTTTGTTTATAATTTTAGGGATAGGCCTATTTTATTATCCATACTGTTGGGGGCGGAAAGGTAAAATTCTTGCTGCTTAAATAGTCCTGTACGGATTTGCGGGTACTGATTTGGGTGTTGATTGTTTGGGATGTCTTACGGTCTAAAATTGCGCGGAGAAGGGGATATCGCCCGCTGCCGGAAGCCATAAAGTCATTCATGGCTACTTTATAACGTTTTGGATTTTCTGGTGTGGCGAGATGATCGGCGATGCGAATGGCTCGTAAAAATTCTTTCTTTCCCTTTTTTAAGACACGCATTTTTGCGCCATAGATTCCGGAATAGGTATATTGTTTCCGCTTTTGCCATTGCTCGGTGGCAATTGTGGTAATTTCTTCATTGGTGAGTTGAGCCGTGACAATGGTGTTTTCATAGGGTACAAATCCAAAGAGATCAATTCCTCGAACAACTTGACCTCTGGAAAAATATTTTTTGGATAAGGTGCCGTGAAAAACAACATCCGCATCAACGCTTTTCGCAATGGCACGACAGAATAGCTCACTGGCTGCATTATCAATGCCCGGTGTTCCGGTATTTAGAATATCACAGGGAAGCGGCGGACTGAATTTAAGAACGGAATGGTGGTTGGTAATGTCTGAATAAACCGATATGGCTTTTTGAAAGCCTGGGTCTATGGGCGTGTCTTTCTCTACAAAATCTAATTTTGACGTGATTTTTTTGACGGCATGCTTTTCCAGGTCGATTTCAGCGGTAATAATGGCCATATTCCGGGCGCCGAAGCCGGCTTGAACATACCACACGCCAGAGCCTATTTTTTGTCCTGCGTGATCCTGGTGCGTATGCCCGCCGAGGATTAAATCAATCTCTGGAAATTCCGTGGCGATTTGCTTGATTTCATTGACCATGCGGTCACTGGATTGATACATCCAGCCCTGATGCGCGGCAAAAATAATCATATCCGGGTGTAGCGCTAAAATGGGTGGCATCACTCGGCGTAGAGTGTCGATGGCTAATTCTACCTGACAGTCTTTGGAAAAAACATCCGCAAACCAGTACTTCATATAGGATGCGGTGGCACCGATAACAACAATTTTTGCGCCTTTCCGGTTAAAGACCTTCCATGGACGAAATAATAATTTGTTGTTTTGATACAAATTGCCGCAGAGGGCCTTGGTTTGTATTTTTTGGGAGAGGTCTAAAAAACGCTGAAGGCCAAAATCAAATTCATGATTACCGGGTACCCAAACATCGTAGTTGAGGTATTGTAGTCCGACAATGCTGACTTCGCCTTTGGTGAGGGATGCAATATAGCTGCCCTGGATGGTGTCGCCGCAGTCAATAAGAAGAGACTCCGGATATTGCGTGCGGTATTTTTGGATCATGGAGGATAATTGCAACCAGGCCCCCCCTTTGACGTGATCATGCGTAACCATGCCATGTATATCCGTGGTTTGAAAGATCTTGACTTCGACAATATTCTCGGCATATAAAGAAACGAAACTGAATAAGAATAAAAAACAGAACCATAATTGTCGTAACATAACAAGATCTTTCCTATCTGAAATGAATAAAAGTAAGTTGGAATTAATGTGATTGTAAAACTTGTTTTTTCAAGTAAAATTAAGAATAATAATGATCTGATTGTTTGAAAATTTTTAACACAAAAAAAGCCCCGCCTGAAAGGAAGCGGGGCTTTTTTTGTGTTTGTTTGGATTCGTGGACTGTAAAACTTGCCCACGAATCATCAACAGTGTTTTAGAAATCGTGTGTCATGGAAAAACTGAGAATGTCCCCGGTTCCGGAAAATTTACCATCGAGGTAATTTCCTGTGCTGTCTTCTGTGTCATCGTAGCGTTTAATTGCTTCCGGTGTGAAGAACAAGTGTGTGTAGGCAAAACTGAACTTTGTGTCTTCATTGTAATGCCAATCTAAACCAGTGCTAACCCAGTAACGATCCACATCTGGAAGACGGGTTGAACGCCAACGATTGCTGTGTACAGGAGACATATCATAGGTGGCACCAAAACGCCAGGTGAATTTTTCGTTGATTTTGTAATCCGCACCCAGCGAATAACGCCATGCGTCTTGAAAATGCATTTCTTCTGTAGAAGTTGTTCCGCTGTCAAATTCCACTTCCATTGCATCCATGCAGCTCCAGTCACTCCACATGATATCAAAAGCGATCATCCATTTTTCCCCGATATCTTGCTGAATACCAAAGTTAACGGTGGCTGGAAGACTTAAGTCCAAATCAGCGTCGTCATACATCTTTCCTCCACCTACGCTAGCTGGCAATCTTAGTTTGCCGTCTAAGCTGGCTTTGTGGGTCATACCGGAACGATAACCCAATCCCAAACGTGTTCCTTCACGCGGTTTGTAACTGACACCTAAAGTATAACCAAAAGCCATGGAATCGCCTTCCAAAAACATTTTTCCGTCATAGGCCGTATTGCTATTGTTAGGATCGTTAGGATTCATTACTCTGGCAAGATTCACGTTACTTGTCATATAGAGTTGGGCATCTTGAATAATAAACCCAGCACCAACAGCCCACTGTTCGTTGATTCTCCAGGAAATGGAGGGTGTTAATTCGACTACTTTGATTTCTGTCTCGAGAGCTTGATAACGCCCAACCCAGCCGTCATCAAATGTAATGGCGGTACCGGAAGTGGCCGATAAACCAAGATTAAGAGTAACGCCATCGGCAATCGGATGAATGTAATACAGATTTGGAACCATTGCGATGTTACCGCAATCGCCGCCATCACCTCCACCGCCGGTGCTGCCGCGATCATGAAAATAGGCGGAAGCACTAATAATGTGCATGCCCATCATTAAACTGTCCCGTTCGTGCCAAGCACCAACAGATGGGTTGAAATAGAGCGCTCCAGGATCATTGAACTCCGCAGTCATACCTGCCAGCGAACGGCCTAAACCAACCGTCGATTGCTCAATAATTGAAAAACCTGAGCCAAACATGCTGCTTGTAAAGGCCAGTAATGTACCGGCAATGATTGCACAACTTAATTTCTTCATTTGTTATTTCCCTTGTTTGAGATGATAAACGACGTTTAATAATTAAAACATTGTTATTTTGACAAAAAGTGATAATATGTAAAACTCGTTTTACAAAAAAAATTGCATTTTTAAATTTCCACGTTTCTAAAAATGCATTTCCTATTAAAATAACCCGCTTTTTAATTTTTTCCAGTCCTGTTTATAAGTATTTTGACATTTTGTGATAATTTGTCAAAGAAAACGCAATATTTATGTTTTTTTATCGTTGTCGGATGCGTAAAAAGGAAGGATCAGGAGGAGTTATCTTAGGAGAGATTGTAGATCCGAGGCGGTAAGTCTGGATATCACAGCGGAGTCTGAGGCGCCTTCAATGACGGTGTTGAATAATTCTTGTTTTTGGCGTATCATGGCGAGTACGCGTTCTTCGATGGATCCTTTAATCATGAGTCGATAAGCGACGACGGGTTTTGTTTGGCCGATTCGATGGACGCGGTCGATGGCCTGGTTTTCGGCGGCGGGGTTCCACCATGGGTCGTAGAGGAAGACATAATCAGCTTTGGTAAGGGTGAGGCCGGTTCCGGCGGCTTTGAGGCTTAGGAGGAAGACTTCGGGTTTTTGGGATTGTTCAAATTCAGCGACCAGTTCCATTCGTTTCGGCAGTGGCGTTTTACCCGTAATCGTGTGGTAAGGAATTTGGTCTTCGTCGAGGGCTTTGCTGATAATATTGAGCATTGTGGTAAATTGACTGAAGACGAGTACGGAGTGTCCGCTTTGGGTTAATTGAGTCAATCGTTCGCGCAGGAGTTCGAGTTTTGCGGATCCATAGGGGTGTTTTTTCTTCAGGAGTAATTCGGGGTCGCAGCAAGCTTGTCGCAGTCTTGTTAGGTTCGCCAATAGATTCATAATGCCATTTTCGGCGGTATTTTTTCGGGCTAGCAGGAGCAGTTTTTGGTAGAATTCTTTTTGAGGGGTGTCCATTTGGATGGAAAGAATTTCCACGGTTCGGGGTGGAAGTTCGATATTAACAGCATCCTTGCGTCGGCGCAGCATGACGGGTGCCAGTTTTTTGACAAGTAGGGGAAGGTTGTTTTGGGTGGCGTACTGGTTTTGGAAAAATTCCAGATTACCGAGATAGCCGGGGTTGACGAAGTCCATGATGGACCACAAATCCAGAGTTTTGTTTTCGAGGGGTGTTCCGGTAAGAGCGAGTCGGTGGGTGCATTGAAGTGATTTTATGGCTTGTGTGACTTGGGTGCCTGGATTTTTAATCGCCTGTGCTTCATCCAGGATAATGAAATCGAAGTGAAGCTTTCGGAGTTCTGCCGCATCGCTGTGTATTAATTTGTAGTGTGTTAAGAGGATATCGAATTGTTTTGCTTTTGCGAGTAATTTTTGGCGTTGAGCGGCGGGGCCGATAACGGCGCGTACATTGAGTTTGGGGCAAAACTGTTTGGTTTGTTCCTGCCAGACACTGATGACGGTTGCCGGTGAAATGACTAATACCGAAAAGGGCTTTTTCGGATAGGCGTTTTTCCATGCCTCGAGTAGACAAAGGATTTGGATGGTTTTTCCCAGCCCCATATCGTCAGCGAGAATTGTTCCCACGCCACATTGGGTGCGGTCGGCAAGAAATTCGAAGCCTGTTTTTTGGTATTTTCGCAGTATGGGCGCGATTGATGTTGGAATTTCAGGTAAATTAGGAATGGGCGTTGTCAGAATTTCTTGGGTGAAATCTTGGCAAGAGGCCTCTATTTCAATATCGGGGTTTTGGGAGAGGGTCTGTAATTTTTTTTGTGCTTCCCGTTTGGTGAGGATGATGGATTGGAACAGCAGTTTATCGGTTTCGTTGAATTTCTGCTGTAGTTTTTTGATTTCTTCTGGGGAAATTTCGAGCCAGGAATTTCCAGAATGGAAGATGGGGGTGTTTTGTTGGGTCAGGCGTTTGAATTCATTATCGGATAATTCCAAACCGCCGACATTCCAGTGCATGTTTAGTTTAATAAAATTGTCTTCGCGTGTCGCGGATAGTTTTGTTTTGGTATTTAGTGCGTTTGCATTCAGGAGATGTTTTATCGTTTCGGAAGAGTGTTTTTGTATTTTTGGCGAGATGCTTTGCCAAAAAATTTTAAGAGCTATTGCATTATTCGTATTAGCGGGAATTGAAATGGTATCTGGGGTTATAATGCCGTTGTTTTGCTGGCTAAAAGCAAGGAGGCTGTTTTTTAGTTTTTCGGTGGTTTCTGTGTATTTCGGCAGCGTAATTTGAAAAATATGTTGGTGTTCTCGGATGGTTGCCGGAATTTTTGTTTCAGCATTGATTTGAAGCGGGATGGTATGATTATTGCAGAAAATCTGCAGGAAAAATTTCTGATTTTTGGAATCGATTTGCAATGACGCTTCTTTGGGTTCCTGATAAAGGATTTGGACGCATTTCCCTTCCACGATTTCGAGGTGTCCTTCGAGCAATTCCGGAAGCCTTGAGACGACCAGCCGGCGTGGCATTTGGGGGCTTTTTTTGGCAAAGAACTGATTGAGCTGATGATAGGATAGAATCGGCGTAAATTTATTAAATTCCTGAAGTTCCAGGCTTAGTTTTTGTCCGCAACTGAATTGTTGCAGGATTTCATGATAGGGCATTCTTTTTCCGTCTGGAAAGATAAAAAGTGCGGATATCATGATTTTGTCTTCGGGTTGCTCGCTGAGTTCTATAATTTGTTTCAGCGGTACGAGCTGTCCTGGTGGTAGCAAACATTTTTGGGTATCGCGGTTGATAAAACGGCCGGGGGAGGTGCGCCATTTTTCGCGCCAGCGATCAAAATCAGCGGAATTTAGTTTGTACATATTTAAGTTCCGCATTTTATAGTGGATTTCGTTAATAAATTTGGAAACCCAGGCAAGAAATTCTTGGTCTGGGGTATTCCATTTTCTGGAATCTGGTAGGCGTTGGCGAATGGTGCTGATAATATAATAAAGCGAATTCAGAGTAAGGAGGTGCCGTATGGTGTTTTCGACTTTATAAAATCGTAGACCAACCTTGCCCATTTCGTGGTGAAAGTCGGCTTCGACCACGAGCCCTAATTTGTTGGCAGAACCCTTGAAAATGTTCGTGGATGGTTGAGAAGATTTTGTGTTAAAAGTGGAGGTGTTAAAAGAAGGTAATTCCAGTTGTTCGGATGCCGCGGAAGAGGAGCGCGTGGGAGGGAATTGTGGAGTGTTGATCTTTTGTATTGCTGTTTTTGGCAACCAGTTCTCTTCTTGGCAAATATCCATAAAAATGCAGTATGCGGCGAAGGCGTGCATACAACAGTCATTTTTATAGCCGCAGTTGCATTGTCGTACCCATTTGTCACGAAGAAAAATCCAGCGAACAATATGGGGCCCAAAGCGGACGGCGAGTGTGCGTGCATCCCAGGTGATGTGCAGCTCGTGGAATTTTCGTAGCATGCTGTAACTGAGGCGTTGAAGCATAAGGGGAAATAAAGAAAACGTGGTTCCTTTGTCGGGCCATGATTTTAGCCAAAGGGGTTTTTGTTTGGAATATGTGACGGGATAAGAGAGCATAAATTATTCGTCGTTGTTTCTTTTGTTCTGAAGAGCGCGGTAGGTTAGATGAAAGCGCGAAGAAATATTTTCATGCCAGATGTCAATAATATTGCGCCGCGAGATATTAAGAACGATTCCTGCCATAGCGAGCAGGACCAGCATACTGGTGCCGCCATAACTGATAAAGGGCGCGGTGACACCGGTCGTGGGAAGCGAAGAACTGACAACGCCAATATTAATAAGAGCCTGAATTGAAATAAAGGCTGAAATGCCCATACAAAGAAGCATATCGGGCTGCAGTCGGCATTGCTGCCCGATAAAGACGATGGATGTGCAGAGGACTGTATACAGAAAGAATACAAGGAAAATGCCGAAGAAGCCGAATTCTTCACCAATGACTGCGATAATAAAGTCCGTATGTGCTTCTGGGAGGAATGTTTTTACGGTTCCGGCGCCGGCCCCATGTCCGCGGAGTCCCCCGTTTCCGAGGCTAAGAACGGAGCGCCATAGCTGGTATGCGTCTCCGTTTTTATGTTGTTCCGGATTGCGGAAAGACGTGATTCGGCTTTGCCGTTCTGGACTGGTGGCAATGGCCACACAGCCGACCGCAAAACCGAGAATTACAATCGGTACTAAAAATTTCAGGCGAACGCCGGCGATGAACATGATAAGGAATATTGTTAATCCGGTAATAACCGT
>JBAYAV010000036.1:0-14957 GCA_041669565.1 Lentisphaeria bacterium | reverse complement strand
CGCCGCACCGACTTCACGCGATGCAAACTGCGCCGCCAAAGCATTACTCTCGGTCTCCAAAACCTGTACATTCGGAAACTTCGTACTTAAATAGCCGCGGCACTGCCCCTTCGTTTGGGCATGACAATAAATCTTATGTATCGGCATTCCCTCACGTCCAAGTAAACACTGCCGGATCGGGATCACGACTTCATCGGTAATTTTAAGCGGGTACTGCATCAGCAGATCCAACGTTTGCGTAACAACGCCCTCGCTGGAGTTTTCAATAGGCACACAACCATAGTCCACCGCATTATCAATAACACTGCGGAAAATTTCATTCACATTGCTATGTCCGAGATACTGGTTTTGCATACCGAAATGCTTTTGAGAGGCAAGCTGTGAAAAGGTCCCATCTGGCCCTAAGAAAGCAACCTTTTTCCCAGAGTATTTGATCTTTTTTACGGTCGAAGTCTTTGCTTGGCGCTCCTGCGGAGAGTCCATTTTCTGCAGTGCCCGAATGACCAGATCCCGTGTTTCTTCAAAAGAAATACAGCCATCCGTAACAGAGATATCCGGATCCGGTGTTTCCGAAAACGGTTGTTTTCCTGCTTTTATATTACTTTCCAGCATGATGCCCGCAACCGCGCGCTCGCCATTGCGACACTGACGCATAACATCTTCAAAAGCAATAGACTGCCGCGTATAATCCTTATTCGAGTTTCCGTGACTGCAATCCACAATCAGGCGCTGCACATGCGCTTTAGACTGGCCTAATTTTCGTTTGGCTTCCGCAATGCTGACCGCATCATAATTCACGCCATGCATACTGCCACGCAACACTAAATGAGAATAAGGATTTCCAGTGGTGCGCACAATTTCACAGCGACCATCTTTTTGTAGCCCAATATAACTATGAGAAGAGTTTGATGCGCAGACGCCATCAACCGCGACTTGCACATTACCATCCGAACTATTTTTGAATCCAACAGGAAAAGACAGCGAGCTCACAAATTGTCGGTGCGTCTGTGATTCCGTGGTCCGTGCACCGATTCCAGCCCATGACACGAGATCGGTATAGTAGACTGCCGTTATCGGATCGAGCAACTCGGTTGCTGCCGGAATGCCGATTTCCGAAATTTCAATCAGCAATTTTCGAGCCATTGTCAGCCCTTTTTCGATATTGCAGTCGCCATTTAGATCTGGGTCATAGATCAGCCCTTTCCACCCTGTTGTTGTCCGCGGTTTTTCGAAATAGACTCGCATTACAACAAAAAAATGATCCGATACCAATTCACTTAGCGCCTTTAATTTTCTGGCATACCGCAAAGCGGCATCCGGACTATGAATCGAGCATGGTCCCGAAATAAGCAGCATGCGCTTATCTTTTCCCGATAAAATATTGACAATCGTTTTTCGATATTTTGCAATATTATTGCGCACCTCCTCAGAGACTGGCATTTTTTGTGCTAGGCTTTGACTCGATGGCAATTCTGATATTTTAACTGTTTTCTGTATACACATTTTATTTTCACTCCACTTCGTAATAAATTCAAATCTGATTTCTGAATAAGAAACGGCGGATTAAAAAAAAAACCGCCTCCGATAATCATAAAAAGACCGGCTGCGGCAAAAAAAAAGCAATCAGATTTCTGTTATCTGACCGCCTAAAACTGATGACTTATTTTTCCACAAAACAACCAAGCCTTAGACGATAAATCGCCAAAAGCTAAAAAAGTATTTGTGGTTGGTTGTTCTTTTAGTCATGCTACTTAATATATCATGGATTGTTTATATTTCAATAATTTTAGCAAAAAACACATATCAGGCATCTAAGGGGCTGTTCAAAAAGGGAAAGAGACACACAAGAGATCTTCATCGATGGAAACGGTCTATTTTCTGCGACTTCTAAAGCCCATTTGCGCTTATCATTTCTTTTGCCGTTCGGATACAGATATCCAATCCAGCCAAAAAGAACGATGTTTCATATAATATTGACCCCAGGCGACGCGACGCACATATGGCATACGATTTCGACCCGACATCTGCCAAAGCCCCGTGCTACCCGAGAGCACCTGCACTATTTTTGAGTAGCAATCCCCATAATATTTTATTTCTTTTTTTATGATTCCGTATTTTTCCACTGCAAAGAGCCATCGGCTGTACGCACTAGTTTTTCAATCTTCTTCTCGGCCTGTCCCAGTTTATCGGCACAGAGCTTATTCAATTTCATCCCTTCTTCATAGGCCTTCATGCTGTCTTCTAATGAAAGATCACCGCTTTCCAGCTGCTGGACTAATTTTTCCAAACGCTGCAATGCCTGATCAAAGGGAATCTCTTTTTCTTTTTCCGCTGTCATTTTTTATCTCCAGACTGAATAACTTTTAATTTAATTTCGCCCTGTGCTAATACGGCACGGACATTTTCATTCGGTTTTACACTCTCACTGCTTCGCACCGCCTGATTCCGTTCATCCAACAAAATTGAATATCCGCGCTGCAATACCTTCTTTGGATTCAGCGCATTCAGAACAGCCGCGCTGTGCTGCAAACGCTCGCGATACTGTGAAAAGACAACTGTTGTTGTATTTAATATACGCGCAGACAAATTCTGTAGCTTCTGCTCGGTTTGTTGGACACGCCAGCTCAGCCCCCGCTCGAGAGCCACGGATGCGATATCTAGACGCTGCGTCAAGCGCTGAATCAGATCCTCTGGATGCTGTAAAAAACGACACGATGCGGCACGCTGCAGTCTCATACGGCAATCCTGCAAGCGTATTTGCTGACTTTTTAATAATCGTCTCTGATAATTCAAGAACTTCTCCAGCATTTCGGCTTTTGCATGCACCACGAGTTCGGCGGCAGCCGAGGGCGTAGGCACCCGAAAATCAGAGACAAAGTCACAAATTGTACAATCCCGTTCATGCCCCACGGCGCTAATCACGGGAATAATACTGGCAGCCACTGCCCGCGCCAGCACTTCCTCATTAAACTCCCAGAGGTCTTCCATACTTCCGCCGCCGCGCGTTATAACAATAACATCACAGCCATGGACTTCATTCATATACTCAACTGCATTTGCGATTCGTACCGCGGCGCCCTTGCCCTGAACCGGCTCATTTACAATTCGCACATGCATATTGGGAAAACGCCGATTTAGAATTTGCATAAAGTCTTTAATAGCGGCGCCGTGCATCGATGTAATAAGACCAATACACTCTGGGAGCAGCGGGATTTCTTTTTTCCGATCTTCATCAAAAAGTCCCTCGCTCCGCAAGCGGTTCTTCATTTCTTCGAAGCGCAAATAAAGATCGCCCATACCCTCAGGACGCACTTGAGTAACCTTAAATTGATATCCGCCGCCTTTTTCATATAAATCGACCTGCCCATATGCTTCGATTTTACTTCCTTGTTTTAAATCGTAGCGCTTAAAAATACTAGCGCCATGGAAAAAAATAGCCGACACCTGAGCATTTTCGTCTTTTAGTCCAAAATACACAGTAGTGCCATATGGGCTTGCATTACAGACTTCGCCCCTAATCCACATTGCATTCAAATTAGACTGCAGCAAATGACGCACAATATGATTTAATTCGGTAACGCTGCACATTTCCTGCTTGGGCGTTAAAATTTCCTCGGTCATGGTTCTTTTTCCTTATTTAATATTAATCATAAAGTAGTATCCTTTTAACAAATTACAAAAAAAATCATAGTGCCATTTGTTTTTTTTAAATAATCAGTACAAACACATTATATTATGAGGACATTTTAAATTTTAATCTTTTTATAGCAAAGAGAAATACCAGCATGAAATACAAATACATCTTAAGATACTACATCGACCCGGGATTTAAGGAAGACCTTAGGATCCCCGAACTTATTGATTTTTGCAAAAAAGGCGATGTCGCAGAAGTTATGTTTTTTTATAATCCTGAGGAACTCTTCGGCGGTTATCTCTCTGACCAAGAAAATCAAAAATGGCTCGTTCTGGCAAAAAAAGTAAAAAAAGCCCTCAGCCAAAATAATATTGATATGAGCCTGAATCCCTGGACTACTACCGTTCATGTTTCCCGCGGACGAACTGCTCCCGATGAAATTACAGGCCAAAAACTCGTCGGCGAAACCGGAACAGTTTCCCCAATCACCGCCTGTCCATTCAGTAAAACATGGCAAAAAAATCTCGCATCGTGGTTTGCCCAAATGGCAAAAGAAACCCACCCTGTCGCCATTTGGATTGAGGATGACTGGCGCCTGCATAATCACGAACCCGAAATGAAATTCGGCGGCTGTTTCTGCCCGATCCATATGAAAAAATTCTCGGAGTCCGTTGGCAAAAAAGTCACCCGCGAAGAATTATTACACGAAATCGTAGGCAAAAACAACCTCGAATGGCGCAAAAAATGGCTAGCCATTTCGAACGAAACTATGATTGAACCCGCCCAGTACCTGGAAAAAATAATTCACCAAGCAGACCCCACTGTCCGACTCGGCTTAATGTGCTCTACCGTTGATACCCACTCTATAGAAGGCCGAGACTGGATGCGATTAAAAAAGGCGTTCTCCCCAACCGAAAAGATGCTTCTGCGTCCACATCTTAGTCCCTATACCGAAAACTATATGTTCGGTTGCTATCCATCAACTGCGCGCGCAACAGCCGCCTTATACACAAAAGACGATGTCGAAATTTATCCCGAGTTAGAAAATTCGCCCCGCAGTGGCGTTTATTCAAAAAGCGCCACCGCTTCAGCCTTTGAGATGTTTGAGTCCATTGTTTATGGTTCCAAAGGGATCACCATCAATCACTTTGACATGATGGGCAACGGCATTGCGCTAGATGTTGATTTTTCAAAAAAGCTAGCTGCAATCAAGCCGCAATTGGACACCCTGGTCAAGTTCGGCGCATACGAAGAAAACGCCATCGGTATTGAGGTTCTTTTTTCCACAAAAACGCCCGAGGGCATTCTTTGCGAGGGGCATCAGGATTCGTTAAAAGCGCTTACCAACAAATCTTTTTCCTGGAGTACGACTTTTGGGCTTCTTGGTATTTCCCACAGAATCACCTGCCAGTTCGATTCCAAAAAATTAACGGCCGTATCCGATCAGACATTACGGGCCTTTTCCGACACTGAAATCTTAGCCATGTTAAAAGGCCGGCTTTTATTCGATGGAAAATCGGTAGAGATTCTTATAGAACGCGGTTTTGGGAAGTATATCGGCATTGAAAAATGCACGGATGTATTATTGCAGGACACCGGTTATGCCTATGAAGAAATTGTATTCAACAAAGCCCGGATGTCTGCATCGCGTTGCGCACTTCACAATTATAAATTTGAAAACTATTCCGGCAAAGTGCTATCCAAAATCATGAAATTTGACCGCACCGAACTTTTCCCCGGCATGCATTTCTACCAAAACGAATTGGGTGGCAGAATCCTTTCAAGCTGCTATCCAATGGAAGAAGCACAATTTTATATGGGCTATTTCAACAACTTCAGGCGTGATTTCTTACAGGCAATTCTTACCCAAAATTTACAGAGCGAGTCCTTTGCCTGCGCTTTAGATCGTCCTTTCCATCTATTTGCAAATAAAAATGAAAACGATGAGTATTTGCTTTCCATCATCAACGCAACCCTGGATCCCGTTGAAAAAATCCGTTTCCAATTATTCAATATCCCGGAGAATAAACAGGCCTATTTATTGGACAAAAACGGCAGTTGGAATAAAATAAAATTCAACAAAGAAGCCCAGAATATATATACCGTAAACACGCATGTAAACATTCTAGAGGGCGCTTTTATAAAATTGGTATAAAAAAAAGCATCCGAAAATTTAAGATGCGGAAAATTGAGCAAAAGATGCGCTGCGCGAACTGCTGGCATCCAGTCCTGTTTTCCGCTATGAAACAAGATTGCCGTGCAAAATGATTCTTTGTTTTTGAATCTAGACACATTTCTTTTTACTACTTTTTCGGCTTGATTATTTTTGCGCATAAAAAAACCGTCCTAAATAATTTTCACTATTTAGGACGGTTCTAAAATATTCGATAGCAATCTATTTAACGATGCTCAAAATATAAAAGTGGCTTCTGATAGTATATCTCTGCGAAATATAAAAATAAGATCATATAGATCCCGACGTTACAAATGGTCAGAGTGTCATCAGAAGCCACATCTTTAAGATACTCAATTTATTCACTTTTGCAAATCAAATAAAGAGAAAACATCCAATATCCGCAATTTCTCTAAGAAAGACGCCACAAATTAATCTTCTGGTGTTTTCCAATCTTTGGGAAGACACCAGCGAATTTCTTGCGCACCAGCATTGATATCATCAACAAGATTCTTCAAAAAGAGCATCATCTCACTGGCCGGCTGCATCGCCCATGGCACACGCCAAGAAGCCTTGTTCTTCTGGTAAGAATCCATCACACCTAATAACTTAGCCCGAAGTTCCTGGCACTTGTCCGCAGCACCTTTTTCAATTTTTCCGTTTAAATGGGCCGAATAAATCACCATTAATTCAGAAAAAATCTCTGCCCATACAGTAATCACTGCCGATTCTTCGCGGAAACTGTCCAAGCAATCTTTAATACTTGCCGGCAAATCTTCATCCGCACCCATCTTATCCATTTCAGAAACAACCATTTCGACCTGCTTCATACAATCGCTCAGTTCCTTAACGGCGTTCTCCTTCCCAAAATTCTCGCATAATAGCTTCAAAGCAACTCCGGGATACTCTAATGAAAAAGACTGTTTTGTATCTTTGATGCAACAATAGGAATGCGGATTGCAACATTCCCAAACAGGATTTTCAACAACGCTGGTCAGTTTCTTTACCGAGTCCAAATACGCATCAGCACTCGCCCCAAATTGAGACTCCGCCCACTCTTTCAAAATTTTATTTTCATCTTTCGCCAGCGCTTTTCCTTCCCAAGTAGCAATGCCCAGCAAAGCCAAATGATCAATATGAGAAGAATCCGCCAGACTTTCTGCAACAACACCGGTATATTTCTCTTTTTCAGCTGTTAGAAGAGCCTGTTTTATATTACCAATATTATTCTGATAGGATTTATAAACACTCGAGCATGCATGCGGTGCAAGCCATGTTTCGACCCCCGCTACTTCACACTTCTTCGTAAAATCGATATGCCCCATCGGATAAAAAATAGCCTTCGACAACAAATCTTCTTTCTTTAACAACGCAAAAAACGCTTTATTCATTTCGGGTTTCAGTAGCTGATTTCCACTGAAAACAACTTTCTGAGTTCCCAGCTTTATTAATAACTTCGTCAGCCATACCGCAAAATTCATCCACAAATCAGAGTCGTTCTGCCCCGTGCATTTAGCACACTGGCAATGCAAAGCAGCTTTTATGGAAACATCTTCGACGCAAGTTTGTTCAAATTCATCATCATCAAAACGAAGTTGGAAAAATTTCAGCTCATTATCAAAATAACGCTCCATAATGCGATCAAAAATCTTTTCGAAATAAGTCTTCATTTCTGGGGAGCTGAAGCAATATCCCACACCAGTTGGTTTGCCATCGGCATCCAATGCCGAAAGTTCAGGATGCTTTTTGGGGAAAAGAAGACTCTTACCCAAAACTTGGAAAGACGGCATCACCGTAACACCGCGCTCATGACCATAAACAACCACCTCGTGAAAAAAATTCTGCTGTTGTATATCCGGAACATACGTTTCATCACGCCACATATCGGCCTGCACATTAAACCAGCGGATATGATGCTCGGTTTTCATATCCAATTCATCCACAAATGAGCCCTCTTCATCCTGCTGACCTAATGGAACCATCAAGCACTCATACGGCTTATGATCCGCATCAAAACGGTCGGCAGAGTTGCCGTTATAAATTCCAACACCCATGACATTCAATTTAAAAGAGGAGGCAATATCAATAGCCTGATACCAGTCATTCAATGCCATCCGATCCGTTCCCCAAACACAATCCGTAAAAAGACCCCGTATCGGCGTTTCAGGCCAATCCCGAATATCTAAATTTGGCAGTTTCTGACCAGCAATGACCACCTTGAATAATTCAGCCAATGTCTGAGCAGCCCAAACCATCCCTTCCTGATACGGCGAACGAAAGGCCACCTCACTGCCGCGTATTTTCAATTCATAATAATCACGATACGCATTTTCAGGAACATCCTTAAAATTAAATGCGGAAAGCTCCTCTACTTTTGCTCTCACTACATATTTTTTCTTATTAGCAATAACACGAATACCCGCAGCAGCCAATATCGTGCGAACTGCTTTACGTTGAATAGGAAATACATTACTTGTATCTAAACGCACATTGAACGATAATTCACTTAAGCCCTCACATAATTGAATCGATTTCGGTTGGGGAAAAAGCTCTGGAATTTCACATTCCCGACTGGTGGCCATATAAATGACTCCTTGTTGGTATTGAATTAATAAAGTAGCAAACAAACAAATTTAATTGTCCTTTTACAGGAACGGTCAATTTATATAATTTAGTTTACTTTTCGGTTTTTGCAAAAAAAAGCGCCCGTAATACAAGACTTTTACGTTTTTAGAATTATATTTTAGACAAGGATTTTTTTATAAACTGCTAATAATATTATATAACATATGGAGGAAAATTATTATGCCTAAAAATAATGAAGTTTTATTCAAGGAACAATTATCCGAAAATGTGTTTCTGATTCGCATCTACGCTCCAAATATTGCCGAATCACGACACCCCGGACAATTCTTGATTCTCTCGGTTGACGAGACCTACGGCGAGCGGATTCCGCTCACAATTGCCGATGTGGATCAAAACGAAAAAAGCATCACAGTAATCTTCCAAACAGTTGGTTATACCACCAAAGAATTGGCCAAGCTCGAACCGGGACAAACATTAGCCGTGGTTTTAGGACCCCTGGGCAAGCCCACCAATATTCAAAAAGTCGGACGCGTTGTTTGTGTTGGCGGCGGAATTGGCGTTGCACCAATGCACCCCATTGCCAAAGCCATGAAAGAAGCCGGAAATCATGTAACCTGCATTATCGGCGCACGCAATAAACAGCTTGTCATTCTTGAAAAACAACTCAATGCATTCGCCGATCACGTTATTGTCTGCACCGACGACGGCACGGCGGGACGCAAAGCTCTTGTGACACAACCCCTAAAAGAAATTTGTGAACAAGAACACCCCGACCTCGTTATCGCAATCGGCCCGCCCATTATGATGAAATTCTGCGTTGAAACCGTTCGTCCATTCAAAGATACAAAAGTGGTTGTTTCGTTAAATACAATTATGGTAGACGGCACTGGCATGTGCGGCGGATGCCGCGTCCAAATTGGGGACGAGACTAAGTTTGTCTGCGTAGACGGCCCTGAATTTGACGGACGTCTTGTCGATTTTGACGGCATGATGAAACGCTTGGGCGCATATAAAACCCAAGAGCATGAATTTGATGAATCACATCACTGCACCTGCATGCAAAAATAATGAACTTCTTCCCCAAAAAATAATTTTACCTCAGAATTTTTAGGATGCTCAAATACCAATGACTTGTAATACAGAACTCGAAAAAAAAGCTCAGGAAATTTTCCAACAGTTAAAACAAAAAGACTTTAACCTCACGAATCCGGAGCGCATGAAAATACCCCAACAAGAAATGCCCTCCCAAGACCCGAAAGTCCGCGCTCGAAATACCAAGGAAGTCGCCCTCGGCTATACCGAAACACAGGCCATCGTTGAAGCAAATCGCTGCCTGTCTTGTCCCACTCAGCCTTGCCAACAAGGCTGCCCGGTTCACCTGCCAATTCGCGATTTTATACAACTGATAGCCAAAAAAGATTACGCTTCTGCCATTGCGGCCATTAAAACACAGAGCCTACTCCCAGCTGTCTGCGGGCGCGTTTGTCCCCAAGAATCGCAGTGCCAGAAATATTGCACCGTGGGTAAAATTTTCAAAAATGCCGAAAAGTCCGTAGCGATTGGTCGTTTAGAGCGTTTTGTAGCGGACTGGGAACGTGCTCAAGGCACTGCTGCGGTTCCGACCATCAAGCCAGCCACCGGCAAAAAAGTCGCCATTATCGGATCCGGTCCCGCCGGCTTAACCGCCGCCGCGGATATTCGCCGCGAGGGCCATGAAGTTACTTTATTTGAAGCATTCCATAAATTTGGCGGTGTCATGCAATATGGCATTCCCGAATTTCGTTTACCCAAAAGCATTGTCACAAAAGAGGTCAACGCATTACGTGAAATGGGCGTTAAGATGATTCCTAATTTCTTAATTGGGCGCACCCGCACATTAGAAGAGCTTTTTGAAAAAGACGGCTTTGACGCTTTATTTATAGGCATCGGCGCTGGTCTTCCGAATTTCATGGGCATTGAAGGCGAAAATTTAATTGGTGTTTTTTCCGCAAATGAGTATCTGACGCGTGCCAATTTGATGCGCGCCTATGAGCGCGAAAAATCTGCCACGCCGATTGCCATATCCCGAAAAGTTGCGGTTCTCGGCGGCGGCAATGTTGCCATGGATTCTGCCCGTACTGCCTTGCGTTTAGGCGCAGAAGAAGTACATTTGATTTATCGGCGTTCGGAAAACGAAATTCCCGCACGTATTGAAGAGATTCATCATGCCAAAGAAGAGGGCGTCCAATTCCATTTTTTATGCAACGCGAAACGCATTCTTGGCGATGACAAAAGCCGCGTACAAAGCATCGAATGCCTCAAATACGAATTAGGAGAACCCGATGCCAGCGGTCGCCGCAGTCCAATCGTAATACCGAACAGTGAATATACAATGGCTGTGGATACTGTAATCGTGGCAATCGGCAACCGTTCCAACCCGCTGATTCGTCAAACAAGTCCTAGCTTAGCCTTCAACAAAAAGGGCAATTTAATCTGTGACGAAGACTGCCGCACATCCAATCCGCGGATTTTTGCCGGCGGCGATATTGTTCTTGGTGCTGCAACGGTTATTCTCGCCATGGGGCAAGGGCGTAAAGCAGCAAAAGCCATTAATGAATTACTGGAAAAAGAGCCCTAAGGAGTTCTATTCAACATGTACTGGTACTATAAATATCCTCTTATTTTGTTACTGCTTTTATCCTTCGCCGGAATTGCTGTTTTTTCATGGAAAAAAATTTCGGGATCTACTCCTCTATCCCAAAAGTCAAACGGGAAAATAGTCGAGTTAATCTCGGAACCTTCCAATAATTCAGAAAACAAAGCGCCGCAGGCCGCACCTAAAGAGCAAAATAATAATATTGCTGAAAATTATGATCAGCCAATCAGCACACCGGACCCGATTCCGCAATTTCAAAAATTATACCACGCTGCGGAAACACAGCTTAGCAATAATTTTTTACAGGCCGCCAGAACCCTCGCAGAGCGCGCAATGAGCCTGGAAGGAATCGTAGAATTTGACAAAAACTGGATGCGCGCCGCAGAACTCATCAACCGCGTTAATCAGCGTTTCATGAACAGCAGTGCCCCCGCACCGGAAAAGGAACGCTACACGATTCAGTATGGCGACAGCCTGAATAAGATTGCCCAGCATAATTATACCAGCATTGAAGCCATCCTTCGGTTAAATCCCTCCATTCAAAACAACAAATCGATCATCCATCCCCGGCAGGTTGTCTCATTACTGACCAGCGCATGGAGAATTCGAATATCCAAATCACAATACATCTTAATACTTTATAATAATCAGAAACTCTATCGTCTTTATCACGTTGGCATCGGGCGCGAAGATCGCACTCCAACCGGCACTTTTGTTATAACAAGCCGGCTTGTCCATCCAGCATGGACACCGCCAGGAAAAAACATTCCATACGGTGATCCTGAAAACATTCTTGGAACGCATTGGTTAGGACTGCATCCTTTCGGAAATACCGACCCCACCTTGAGTGGTTATGGCATTCACGGCACTTGGTCACCAGACAGTATCGGCACTGGCGCCAGCGCCGGCTGTATCCGTTTACAAAATGACGATATCGAAGAATTGTTTGATTTTATTCCAGAACCCGGCGGGCAAGCTCCCCCCATTAAAGTAACGATCGAGGAATAATTTATGACCCCCACTTTAGAATTTGAAAAACCTCTGATTGAACTGGAAGACAAACTCAACAAACTTAAGGAATTCAGTTTACCCCATGATTCCTCTGATTTACATTACGGTATTTCACTTCTCGAAGAAAAAATCGTGCAAGCACGCCAAAACCTCTTCCAGAATTTGCAGCCGATTGAGATTATTCAAATAGCCCGCCATCCAGCACGTCCCTATGCACTGAATTACATTGAGCATTTTTGCCGCAAATTCCTGGAATTGCACGGCGATCGACGCTATTCGGATGACCACGCAATTATCGGGGGATTTGCGCTTTTCAATAATACCAAAGTTATGATTATCGCCACTAATAAAGGCCGCGGATTAAAAGAAAACATGGCAAACAATTTTGGTTGCGCACACCCGGAGGGCTACCGAAAAGCACTGCGCTTAATGAAACTTGCCGAAAAAGCGAATTGCCCGATTATCACTCTTGTTGACACGCCGGGCGCATATCCCGGCATCGGTGCAGAAGAACGGCATATCGGCGAAGCAATCGCCTGCAACTTGCGCGATATGTTTCGCCTCAGCGTGCCGATTATCAGCGTCATTATCGGCGAAGGGGGCAGCGGCGGGGCGCTCGGTCTAAGCATTGGTAATCGTGTACTTATTCTAGAAAATGCCTACTACTCTGTTATTACACCGGAAGGCTGTGCCGCAATTCTCTGGCGGAATAGCGAAGCTGTTCCAGAGGCGGCGAAAGCCCTAAAACTTACCAGCAAAGATCTTCTCAAGCTCAAAATTGTTGATGAGATCGTTCCAGAACCGATTGGCGGGGCTCATCGTAATTATGACGAAGCGGCAAGATTTCTAGAAGAAGCACTTATTAAAAACCTCAATGCCTTAAACAAACTTTCTCCCGAAGAGCTCAAAGAACAACGTTATCAGCGATTTCGCTGCCTTGGCGCTTTCATTGAAGAAAAGCCGGTACAACAACAACAAGATCAAACAGCTGGGAAAGACAAATAAAGTTTCCCTCACTTTTTATATTTTTTATTATTATTTTCACCCTTCATCATTCTACCTATGAATTCTGATCCCCAAAACATTATAATTACGTCCGCTAACATCAATGACGCCAAAATGATTTCTGAAATGCTGACACCCTATGTAAAACTGAAAATTGTTTTACCACGGACTCCAGAAGATATTCTGAGCCACTTGAATAACTTTTTGACCGCCCGTATAAAAACAGCCGACGGCAAATCTTCGCATCTGATCGGCGCGGTTGCACTGCGCAATTTTGGACCAGAACTCCAAGAGATCCGATCTCTTATCGTTTCACCAGACTATACAAAACACGGTCTTGGAACACGATTAATACAAGCCGCAATCAATCTAGCAAAAGAACGCCACTGCAAAAATATATTTGCACTAACCTTGCGCCCAAATTTATTCACACGAATTGGTTTTGAGATTGTTCCAAAAGAACAATTCCCTCAAAAAGTCTGGGCCGATTGCAGCAAATGCCCGAAGCAAGACTGCTGCGATGAAATTGCTGTAAAACTTCCTTTCTCAAGTTGATTTTTTAAGATCAAGTACTATTTTATGTTGCATAACGCCAGCGTGGCTCAGTGGTAGAGCAGCTCATTCGTAATGAGCAGGTCCTCGGTTCAAATCCGAGCGTTGGCTCCATTAAATTTCAAAAAGCCCGAATGTATCTCTTTACATTCAGGCTTTTTTTATTTCTTTTATATCAAAATAATAAATCAAAAATGTTATTTTATTTTGTTTCCTACACAAAATTGCTTTTCTGTTTTTATAGGCTATATTGTTATCACTAACATGTTAGTGATAACATAAAAGAGAAGAGCCCATTAATTATATCGATATGGATTTTAATGATGCAAGAACCCCTTAGAACCAATATATACAAAGTTGCAGAGCTTGCTCACGTTAGCGCAATGACCGTGACACGGGCCTTTAACGGTTCCGCGCCTGTTGCCGAAAAAACGAAAGCAAGAATTCTGAAAATTGCCGCTGAGCTTGGCTATCATCCGAATATCATGGCACAAAGCTTACGCAGTGGCAAAACAAATAGCATTGGTTTATTATGCAGCCTTAGCGGTCCCCATGATTCCGTTGGATTAATTCGCAATATTTCGATTCGATTGATGAATAAAGGTTATGCTTGTCACATCGCAGACAGTTTATCGGATCCTGAAATCATAAAACAATGCTTGATTAATTTTTCAAGTCGCAACATTGACGGAGTAATCATTGAACTTAACGAACTCTTGTCTAAAAACAATGAAGTCTTAGATTTATTACGCAAGATTCCAAATGTTATCATTATGACTCCAGAGCTGCTCGATATAGACTTTGATATTCTCACTGTCGATCGTACGCAGGCAATACGGGAAATTGTGGATTGTTTTGCGGCATCGGGCCGTAAAAAAATAGTTTTTATGGGGGGAATGGATGATCGCCGCCAACATGCTTTTTTAGAGCAGGTAAAATTTCATCATCTACCCTGTTCGGATCATTCTATTATTTTTTTGGATAACTATAACAAAGAAGAAAAAGAAGAAGACAAATGGAATTATTTTGTCAATACATTTAAAGATAAATTTAAGAGAAAAGCATACCCGGATGCCATCATTTGTAGTACGGATGAAGGCGCTGCCGCAATGATTAATTACTTCCAGGAAAAAGGTTACAACGTGCCACAGGATATTGCCGTTGTTGGATTCAATAATAGTGCAATGGCTCTTTACTTGAGGCCGCCCTTAGCAAGTGTGGAACGACGAAATATGGATGTTGGTAAAAGTGTTACAAATATGCTTCTCAATCGAATTAAAAATCCATCTTCTCCGCCGCAGCATAAAATACTTGAAATGAAATTTATTCACCGCCAATCAGCCGGATGATAAAACACCATT
>JBAYAV010000035.1:0-15057 GCA_041669565.1 Lentisphaeria bacterium | reverse complement strand
GCGGGATATTATCCGGCAAAAAACAATGCATTATCCGATATTTATTATTATGGCGCACCATGGCTGTTATTAGAAAAAGTAGACTCCGGCGGCTGGCAGCTGCTTCGCATGGTCCCGCCGCCAAAGGGTGAATCGAAACTTGAAAAAATGCTATAAGCAAGGGTGATTTAAGAGCAAATACGCAGATTCGTATGGTGAAATGCGTGTTGTGGTTGTCTTTAATGTCTTTGTTTCATTGAAAAAAGTCGCCGTAAAATTTATACATTCCTAAAAAATATCCTGATTTAATGAACGAAACTTTGTGATACCAGGAATTGTTCTTTTTAAAATTACGCACAAATGGCAGTAGTAGATCATCGAAGAACGAACAAAAACAAAATTGCTGATTATGATATTTCCTGCATACTGGATTTGCAGTATCCATTTTATGCCTTTTTTTGTTCTATAAAAAAATTCGAGAAAAGAAAAAAAGAGATTGACATCAAGAAAACGGGTACTATATTTATTTGTAATACAAAAAGATGGAGAATAGATGAAAAGAAAAGCAAATAGTAAGACGGACCGGGTAATTGAAGATATTTTGTCATATATAATAGAGCATCAGCTTGTGGTAGGGGATAAATTACCGGCAGAAGGGGAGATGACGACCTTGTTTGGGGTCAGTCGTATTTGTATTCGTGAGGCATTACAGGGCTTGAAGTTTTTGGGTTTTGTGGTCTCCAGCACAAAAGGTGGGACTCGGATTAAAAAACTTGATTTTTCGTTGTTAAGTCGTGTTTTAAGTTTTCAGATTGCGATAAGCAATTTAACGTATTATGAGAGTACGATAAGTAATGAGAGTTACGATCAGTTATTGGAAGCTCGTTGTGTTATTGAATTAGGTGTATTAGAAATAATAATCAAGAAGATTACGCAGGAGGAGGTAGAAAAATTAGAGCGTTTCGCGGATTGTGAAATGAAAGATGATTCTCCAGAACAACTGGATTGGACGTATAAGAGAGATTGTGAATTCCATCGAACGTTGTTGGAGATCAGTGAGAATGGGATGCTAAAGTCTTTTACAAAGATGTTAGACATCTTTTTTTTATTGAATAGAGGGAAAACAAATCGGGCAAACAGTAAAATCGTAGCATCAGAGCATCAGAATATTGTACAGGCATTAAAGGATCATAATTTAGAGTTAGCGCGTGGTATTATGCGCCATCATTTAGGCAAATATAAAGGAGAAAAGGAGTAAAATGTTTAATCCTAAGAAGAGTGTTACATTAGAGAAATTACGTAAGAATGAAGTCGTTATATGTTACAAGAGCAATCTTAGTTGTCCGCGATCGATTGAGATTGCAGCGATGAATGATTTTGATTGCATTTGGGTTTGTAATGAGCACGTATCGAATGACAACTCTGTAATGGAGAGCCAAATTTTAGCGGCGAAGAGTTTAGATACGGATATTGTGGTACGGGTACCGCGGGGAAGTTATAGTGATTTAGTACGTCCACTGGAATCAGATGCATCGGGAATTATGGTACCGCACGTGATGAGCGAGGCGGATGCAAAGAAAGTGGCATATAATGTGCGTTTTTATCCGGTTGGGCGGCGTGCTGTAGATGGCGGAAATCGTGATGGCGCGTATTGCAATATGGCGTTCAAGGATTATATAAAATTTGTAAATAGGAATCGTTTTGTTATTGCTCAGATTGAGGATGTAGAGGCTTTGGATGAATTAGATGCAATTTGTGCCGTTGACGGGATTGATATCATCTTTTTCGGTCCGGCAGATTTTAGCCAATCGATCGGGATACCTGGCGAATGTGACGCGCCGGAAGTTGTTGCAGCACGGAAGAGGGTTGCTGCAGCGGCGTTAAAGGCGGGTAAATTTGCGGGAACAGTTGGCGGACCTGGAAATATTGCGGAATTGGTCTCCGAGGGATTCCATTTTATAAATATGGGTGCTGATGTTCTTGGTTTATCAACCTATTGTGCGGAACTTTCACGTACAGCGAGAGAAAACTTAAAAAAATAAAGTTGGGATCCTTCTCTTTTTTGAAACAGGGAAAGAGAAGGAAGCGTTACAAGAAGAGTGCTGCATTGGTTCGTAAAAGATATTAACAATATAAAAAATTGGTGTTGTCAGAAGGATGGAAGAAACGGCCCTCTTTTTTTGTTTGTATGCAATGCCGGTGATTCTTATCTCATAAGTCGTTATACATCTTCTAAAATAGGGGGGGGTATAACGATTTTGTGTATGATGTTTTATGGTTGGGTGATGTTAGCTAGACGGAACAGGTGGTAATATTTACGGTCAAGCGTAAGGACGTTTTTTTAGGATAATAGTGACGTCCCCGTTCCGACGGTATGTTTGAGGATTTATAAAGACGCACAGCCGTGCGTCTTTAATTGTTAATCACTGATCCTCTTTTTAAATAATATACGAACGGCGGCGTAGTTCGATTGTGAAGAATCTTGATTGTTTCTTTTAGATTAAGCTTTAGAAGTTTCCCTTGTAAAAAAGTTCATCTCCACCAGACAAAAACAACTTGTGCTTTTGTTAAATATGTCCGTGAAGGAATATTTATAATGGATTTGTTGTTTTCTTAATATGAAATTTTGTCCTTTTCTATCCGGATGGTCATTATAGCAGATTTGGAGTGCAGGTTTCGGGGGTATGCAGACTTTTGAAAAGGATCCCGCGATTGTCGCCGCGCAGCCATTCGCTTTTAAGAATATTCTCGATATGTCCATCAAGAAAGAGCATGGTATTGGAATTGCCATCTTCATGGAACCCATAAAGAGTATAGGTAGAAAAAAGAGCACGATCATTACTATTGCAGAGTTGCCTATAATTATTATTGGCATTCCAAAATTCAAAAAACCAAGTGGTCTTAGAAGGAATGGGAGCTCGGCTAATTCTCACGGGCATTCCCGTGAGAATGGAAGCCATTCCCCATTCTTTAATATTGGTGTTGGTTTGACGTACGTTCCAAAGATGCCCTGAATTTAAGGAAAAACTGATTGGCGGGGCGTTGTAATTTCGTTGTACATTGTCATCCGGACAATGATATGCGTCTTGTTTTAGAGTCGGATTGTATTTGGAAAGAACTCGTACCCAGCCGCTGGTTTTCCCGCTTCGATGCGGGATGGAGTAATCACCATAATCATCGGCATAGGCATAAATGCTTTCACTAATGCGAAGAAGTTTTGCTGCACATGCGTGTTTTTTTGCTTTCTGCACAACTGTGTTGAAACTTTGGACGGTCAGACAAAAACAAGTCAGTCCCATGAAAATGCATATGCATAACTCGTATAATGTAAAAGGGTTCTTTTTTCTCATATTAATGTGCTACACATCCTTTTTCTTTATGTAAACTTTTAAATACAAGAGCGCGCGTGTCGTCCCACGAGTCAATATTATTGCTTTCTGCATGCCCATCCGCATAGGAATTATTAGTATATTGTCTTCCCTTATGGTATCCGCGATAATTACAATACCCGTATTTCCCTTTTATTGAGTAGCGGTCCGATACACCTCTCTGGTCATAAGTGTATTGCATGGTTCGAAGTCCATGCCATAATTCACCGACCCAAACGGTATTGCATGGTTGTTCCACTTGGCCCATTTTAAGACCAACCGAAAAAGGACTAGGCGTTAGAACTGTGGCCATTCCCCATTCTTGGCGATTGGTTGTGCTATCGGTCCAGCGGGTATTCCAAAGATGTCCGCTGTTAAGGGCATAGCTTACGCGCTGGTTGGGTTTTGAAGTCCATTGTCCTTCTGCCCATATAGTACCGCCGACAAAGACGTCTGAGGAGCAATGGAAATAGCTTGATTTTGTCCATGCTAATGAGTTCGCCGATTTTCCAAGAATAGCGGGCACCCATCCGCGATAAGTATTGTCTCCAGTGTATGCAACTGGTGGAGTGTCGGCATTTTCGTCGGTATACATTTGACAGACAAGTGTAATTTGTTTAAGGTTCGCAAGGCAGTTCGTGTTTTTTGCGGCTTCTTTTGCCTTGGTCAATGCTGGTAAAAGCATCTGGGCTAAAACGGCAATGATGGCGATTACGACTAGAAGTTCAATAAGTGTGAATATGGATCTGGTGTATTGTTGTGTGTCGGTATTCTTTTGGAAAATTGATTTTTTTAGAGTTTTCATTTTGTTCAATTCCTTTATCGTTAATTTATGAATAAAAAAAACAAGGATGGCGATAGATGGGTGTTTCTTTATGAATTAGGATGAATTCGGCTGCATTTTGTTTTTTCCTTTATGTTGGATTTTTTATTGTAGAATGAAGTTTTATAAAGGCTCAATTTGTTTCTTCAAAGGTCACGTTTCCGAAGCGGACTGGGATATTCCATGCGTTACTAAGTGTAGGGCTCCAAGAAGAGCGTTCTATTTCTTTGGTATTGATGTTATTGATGTTACGTTCGCGACAGAAGTTCATTTTCCATTGTTTTGTGGGGGGGGTATTATCAATGACAAAAGATTTTTTTGGAATGCAAATTTCGAGTGTCCAGCCATTTTTATCTTTACTGGAAGCACAGGTTATTTGGGAGTCATAGTTAAATTCTTTGGATGCCTTGAATTCTTTACTATTAAAACAGCCATCGGCGATGGTGCCAAGGGAGTTTATGATTAATTGGACTGTGCGTTCTGGTTTTGAGGAATCTGGCGAAATAAATAGTTCAATTGCATCATCTTCCCAAATATAAGGATAGTCCAAGGAGTCATTCTTTGTGACGTTCGCAACAATATTTCTCATATTAGGTTCAAAGCAGTTGATAAATAGATAGATGTTTTGAGAATCATGGAACATGCGCACATAGGTATCCGCGGATGGTTTTCGTGCATCCTGTTGTCGGACGAAATCGATGACATTGGCACTGCGCCAGAGTTTTTCGCGTTTGCCGTCAAGGATTGGTGGTGTGGTAATATATTTTATGGTCATGGAAGGAATCTGGCTGCGTGTGCAGCTTATTTTGTCAACGTAGGGATAAAAAAGTTTTTGAATGCCGTGGATTCGTTTTGAATAATCACTGTCTTTTTTGACGAGTTTTTGTGAATTTTCGAGGTAAGATTTAAGTTCAAGAAGGACTTTCGGTGTGTAAAGAGTCTTGTTGATTGGATCGGATGGACCACGTTTTTTTACATTCATATTACACCAAATTTCTTCGGCCCGGCTCCAGAATTTTTTCATTTCAGGCGCAGCTGGACCGAAAAATTTTGTATAGTACTCTGCAAGAATATCATCTACGTTTTCGGATGCATCCCAAAGCAGTCGGCCGGTTAAATAGAAGTTTAATGAATTAAGTTCAGGGTTAAAAAATTTATAATGGTGCTGCGGAATAGAGCCGCCATCGATAAATTCTCCGGCTGAAATTCCTTTCAGGTTACGGATATCCGTTTCAAGCCATTTTGGAAAGAAAATGGGTAGGCCCGTTAAATGAGAATTCGTTTGATCCCAGCAATAATATTCCCATATAAAGAAGTTTTTTGTGATATGACTCCATTGATAAGCGAAAACATCATTGCGATAATGGTAGGCATCATCGAACCTCCACGCAACTGCTTTTGTAAACATGACGACGACATTGGGTTCAAATTTGACGTTGTCTGGAATGCCTTGGTAGGAATTATAAGCACAGCAGCCGATGAGGCGATCTGGGTGTGTCTTTCCAACTTCTTTGGCAACTTTGTTCACAAATCCCCAGACATAATTGGAAAATTTAGCATTTATTGGCTTGTCATATTGGGCCTGTTTTTGACATTCGGGGCATTCGCAAATTTGATTAAACCAGTCATTGGGCATGACTGAAAAAATTTTCATATCGGGATGGGCATCGAAGCAGTCCCGTGCTTCTTTTACAAAGGCATCTAGGAGGCCTTTTTGAGAAAGGCAAAGATTTCCGCGTCTTTCGCAACTGGTGTTGAAATCCCGTTTTCCGTTTAGTAATGCAAACCACTCTGGATGCGTTTCCTGATATTTATTCATCGTGTAGAAAGTGTGAATGATTTCAACTGGAAATGGGGCGCCAAAACCGGCTCGGCGGTACCATATGGATGCTTCAGGATTGTTGTTGAAGAGCCCCCAATAGGCGGTGCGATAATAAAAATCGGGGGATTTTGAGATGTTTACAGCAGAAATTTTTAGTTGGGTGCATGAAGGGATAACTTCTCCAATGTCGCCGGGCATATACCAGCGGATTCCGGCATATTTACGCAGGAAGTGGTAGACTCCGTAAAGGGTCCCGGCTTCGCCGAAGGCGCTGATGTCTAGTTTTTTATTATACATATGAATTTTTTGAAAGGGGCTGTGATAGCCGCAAAGAGGTTCTTTTTCTTTCCGATCACGTCCGAAAATATAGATGTTATTTTCTTTCGAAATGATTTTAAATCCATCATATTTTAATCCTGAGGTCGTGAAGGAGGCGCTGCGTGTGCCTTCGCCTTCGCCGATAAAAAGGTTCGTTTTATTTCCGGGGGTATTGTGTATCGGAATAGAAACATTGCCGAGTTTTTTGAGATATGTTTGTAGTTCTCGTGCGGCATATTTTGCATTTGGCGTGGCGTTGTCATCCAGAACAATGGTTGCATCGGAATGCTCATTGTTGAAAATGGTTATGTCTGCATAAAGAGAAGAACAGAATAGGCACAATGTAAACAGGATTATAAAATTACGAATCATTTTTTGTTCCTTTACTTGAATTATTTAGATGGATTTTGAAAAGAAAAACTATATAAATCGGCTTCACATAGAATACATCGAATGCGAAAAAGGTCATTCTTCTTTAAGGGAAATTTCTTGTTGTTGTTATTCCATTGAGCTGTATAAGAAATTTTATCCCCATAGAAGCATTTGCTTTCGGCAAGAGAATAGCCTTCAAATGGCTTTCCGTCTGGAGTTTGGAGTTCCACCTTAAAGTAGCCCCGAGCGCTTGTTGCAATGTTGAATTCAGGCCAGCCATTTTCATATTGCATTGTTTTTGAAATCCATTCGCCCTGGGAATATGCTGCTGTAAGAGATGTAAAGCCATCGGTACGAAGGGAGTAGCGAATGTGTGAATGAGAATGGTAAAGGCTCATTTCTTCCGGTTTTGTTTGAACAATATTATAGGCAAGATAGTTTGCGCGGTTTTTCCATCGTTCTGGATCGGGGCCCGGTTTGATCCAAGCACCCGGAAATGGCCTTATGAAATGAATGCCGTCCCGTGAAAAAACAAGGGTGATATCGGTTACCGAACCGCGGTCTTCAATGTAACGAGTCGGGGTGCCGATATAAAGATGCTTTGCGCGTGGATAGGGAGCAATCAGGCTCACATACAGATTTTCATTTTCTAAATTAATATTCAAATAAGTTGGTTTGCCCCAGACACGGAAATCAGGACTCGTTATTTTGCCAATGGTGCGTAGTTTTCGTCCATCTGGGGTTTTATTTAATCGGAAGTAACAAACGTAGCAGTTTTCCAGTTCAGACCAAAATACTACATTTTGTGAATCAAAACAGTATTCCCATTCTTTCTTGGGCTCAATGAGTGGTTTTTGAGATAGTAACTTAAAGGTGTACGAATCCGCTGAAACGAAACCGAAAATGCCGCCCTGGTCGCAGACGCCACCAATAGCTTTGTATTTTTCTTCCTTGGGACAAGCAGGATTTTCATCATAGAATGGACAAAAGTTATGGGTTCCGATTTTCATGCAATACATCACATTTGGAACACCGCAGTCATAGAGAAAAAGTGGTGGCTCCAAAAATTTAATTCCGCCGGCGCTTTCATTGTATGCAGTATACTCTCCAACAAAACCACTTTTGACCGTGTATTGCGGGTTTTCTTTTGTAAATTCAGAAAAGTTCCGTCGGCAGTAGCAGCGAATTGTTCCGTCATGCTGAATCATGGTCATATAATAGCCGTCTGGAAGGCTTGGTTCCGGGGTGTGTGCGTGCGGTTCGTGGAGGCGTATCTCCAGATTCGAACGATCTTCTGTAAGAAAATCGTCAAAAAAAAGTTCCCGTTTGTTTTTGATTTTATAAGGTTTCATTTTTTTTTTTGTTTGTTAGAAAAAAAGTTCCTGGTTGAAAACATAAGAAGAATCGGCTCCGCGGTTTTTAAGTAGGCGGATTTCTTTATCCCCGCAATTTAATTTCATTTTGTTGTAATTCAGGGCGCCTTTTTTTTGAAAAGGAATCACAAGGATAACTGGGTTATTTCTTCCGGCAATTTTTACTTCTAGTTCAATGTAAGTATACGTATCAATCACTTTTCCGGGCGTAATGGTTTGTTCGATAACGGCACTTTCACTCCATTTTCGTTTGGCAAGAAGCATGGTCTGTGAGTTGTCTTCAAGTTTCCAGTCTTCCGGTAAATGCCAATGGAAGGAAACGGAAGCCACTTCCATTTTAGAGTGCCTCAGACGCAAGTGCAATTTTTTTCTTTGGCCTTCTTCCATCTCTATTCCATTGATAAAATCAATTCCGAGGATGCCGTATGGAAGATCAAATGTAAGCTCATAGGGTGATCGATTCCAAATTAGTTGAGCGACTTCTTTTTTCGTAAGAGCCGCCAATTTTTCTTTTTCGGAAGTTTTTCTAAATATATCTTCCAGTTCTGGGTTGAGTGTCCGAGCGAACGTTCCTTGGCGAATAACGCGATCGGTTAAAATGGGCGTTGTTGCGGGGCAGTCTGTTGCCAGAGCATCAATGGAAATTGTTTTTATGGTTTCCCCAATGGGGGTGGTCCATTTTTTCGGTATTTTATCATGTCCTAATAAAATGCCCATAATGGAGCCGGCAGTAGCTCCGGTGCAATCGGTGTCATCACCGCAGTTGACGGCATAGCAAATCGTTTTTCCGAAATCTCCTTCGCCGTATAAGAGCCCGATAATAAGGAAACCAATATTACCTGGTGCCTGAAAAAAGCCCAAGTCTTCATTTGCTTTGACCACTGCTTCACGGGTGCTTTGCCGCGAAACTTTTTTATCATATTGATCACAGACGAGACGCACTGTTTGGGCAATTCGAGAATTTTCCGGAATTTTAGAAAGACCAATGTCGATCAATTTTCGGATGTCTTCGATAATAAAGGCAGCCGATTCGAGAGCGGTGGTAAAAATTTCCGCATAAATCCCCTCAGAAGTATGATCTGCGCAGGCATCCATGTAGGCAAATTTGAGCGCTTCATCGGGATTGCCTGGAAAAAGACATGCCCAAATTTCAGAACGGATCCACGCGCCGTTGCTCCAGCACCACTTTTCATTGTTGCAGGAGCCAGAAAGCGGCGGATATAATCCATTTTGGATGTTAAGACGACAAATCGAGTATTCATTCCATGGCGCAATAATATGATTAAGCCAATATTCACCAAGTAGGCGTGGTGTGAGGTTGTATATTCCGTTTTCTTCTATCGCCAAAAGCCATACGAGCTGCAGGTCTAAGTCATCATTCGGTTCGGGAGTATTATGAAGCGTCTGGGTATAAAACTCAACAGAGTTCATTTCCTTTTCGCCTTCAAAAGGACTCCCTAGAGTGCCGCCAATGTTCTTGCCAGTCCAACAGCCGTAAACCTTGTCTTTATAAATAACGTTGTTCATCATTAGTTTTTCGTCTTTTCTGCTTGAAAGTATAGTGGGGTATAGTTTTTTGTTTGGGATGGCTGGTCTGATTTTTTTAAAACCTCAAGCGTTAATTGTGCGATTAAACTCGCAATTTCTGTAGTGTCTATTTGAAACCAGCCAAAAGGCTTAAATGGCATGCCAAGTGGAATTTGCCGTACGCGGGCGGTAATAATTTTCGGTAAAACTTCTTTTTGCAGAATTATTTTCTCGGCAAAATAGGTTGTTAAAAAGTCATCGGGTATATAAACCGTATCCGGACGATCCTCCTTTGGAATATGTAAAAAACGTTCGCATAAATGATCCCAGTCACGCCATTGCTCTTCCAAAGAAGGGGGGTGGTTATTGTCAAAATCTGAAACAAAAACGTATTCTTGCCAGTGCGCGCCATAGTAAGCCTGAAAAAAATGCTGAACCGTTTTTTGCTCTGTCTCGTACATGTTTTTTGAGGAATAAAAAATAGCCGGACGCTTGAATTTTTCCTTTTCAATAATCGAAAAGGCTCTGGATGTGGTCGAATTAAAACTTACACTATTGGGATAAATAGAATAATCACCATAGTAACAAACGGGCATGGAATACTTCTTGCAAAAATCCATGACTTCATCGGAAAGCGGAACGGTTGAAACTAAAATATCAACCGTGTGCTGCATGATGCTACGCTTTAAACCAGGATATAAATCAAAGGAATCACGTAAAAAAAGCGGGCCTTTGTTCCGAAGGAAATTTGTGATCTCACAACGATGATCATGAAAAGCTATTTCTAAACATTGTAAAAGAGCTAAACCAAAGGGATAGTTTAATAAACGCATGCATACTAAACCAATATTGTGACCGCGAAGACCATTGGCATCTGAATTTTTTAAAAACACACCGGAATTTCCCCGTAATTCAACAACATCATCTTTCTGTAAAGCATGTACCGCGCGCTGAATCGTTTTGCTCCCTACATTCATCGATGATCGTAACTCTGCCTGCGTCGGCAACTTGTCGCCTTCTTTGAGATGACGCTCCCAAATATAACTGATTAGGCGCTTCTTAACTAATTCGGTCTGCTGCCCTAGATTGTTTTTATGCGGTATGTCCATAATTTCTCTTCTATTCATAAACCCAAAAGAGTTTAAGGTTGATAAAAAAATATAAACACAAAAGTGTTCATGAAAACACTATAACCTATAATTCTTATTATGCAAATGCTGTTAAAAAAATAGTTAAAATATTCTAACTTGTTAGTTTGCAGTTTAATAGGTATTAATTATTTGCGTTTTGAAGTGTTTTTATTCTAAAATAATATGCTTTTGTTTTTGGATAATGAATCTTAATTGGCTGGTTTAGCGCCGCGTTTGGTAAATAATAAAATTCAAATATTTTTTTTGTTTTAGCAATTTTAGAATGAATATTTTTTTTATTGTTTTGTTTTAAAAGTTTTTGTGTGTGTTCGGTTAGAAGAGAAGTTTTTGGACGTTTTTTTTGTTTTTGTAAGGGGGGGGATGATGGGTATCAAAGAGTGGATGAAGTTCAAGGAATATTTGCTATTTTGATTATTTTTTCATGGTATGGCTATTGGTTCATATTTTTGCCAATAACTTGGATAGATCCTTGCGGAACCTGGAGGTGTTTTGCAATCGCTTTACATTTCACTCGTAATAGGAAAAAAATCGGATTTGGAAAATCTTCTTCTAGTGATTCGACATTTCCTTGTCCTTTGGCAATGACCAGATCGGATTGGAATAATGTTTCCAAAAATTTTGGTGAGCTGTTTTTGAGGGAGACGCCTGGAGCGTAGTCGCCGGTTGAAATAATAGGTGCAAAATCAATGCCGGAATCTATGGCATCTTTTTCGGTTGCATCATTGAGGATGGGGTATCCTCTTACGCCGACCGTTACTTTGTCTGCGATTAGCTCAAGGAGCAAACGGTCCAGCACTGCTTCGCCACAGTTATCGAGGATATAAAGGATCTTTTTAGCTTTTTTTATTTTATTGTATAAGTTTGTGACAACTTTTGGGTCAATGGGAAAATTTAAGACTTTGTAGATTTCTTCTTTTGCTTTTGTTAAATTAAAATTGATATCTGCGCCGTAATCGATGATATTTCCGCCGATAGCGAAACGCAGTGCAGTCTCAAAAGGGTTTTGTGAATGACGAACTATTTTTTGTAAATCTGGAAGTAATTTTAATCCTAATTCAGTTGATTTTCTTTTTTCTTCGCGCATCGGATCGATTTTTTCAGAGCTGTTTTCATCTGCCGATTTCCATAAAGCGGCAAAGAGTTCTGGTGGTGTAGCAAATCGTTCCAAGTTGTTCAGTTGTATCAGCGCGTTTTGAATAAGATTTATTTTTTTTGAATCATTTTCGCTTCTTTTTGGAACAGAATGAAGAAAATGATTGATACTGCAGGTAAAGCAATCCGCGTTTATTTTCATTTGATAAAAACCTTGAAGAAGGAAATCCTATTATTGGTAGTAGATCCATTGAGATGTAAAACGAATTAGTGTGCGTCTCGGGCGTGACTGAGATAGCTTAGTTCCGTTGGAAGAGAAACATTGGAACCGTATTCATTTTCGCCATAGCCATTTTCGGCTAGAAGTTTTATGTCATTAAGAACACGGACATCGCCTCGGAAAGTAGCCTTGATATCGTATAATATATTTATATAACGCTGCGCATTCAGCGTGGTAATACAAGCCTGAATTAATTCTGTTAGCGTTCCGGTGGATTTTTCAATGGTATCTTTGATTGGTAGAGGATAGCGCAACACTCGGATAACATTTTCGGATGTAAGGCGGGCGATGATTTGTTGAACGCATTGTTCTTTTGTGATTTCTTTTTGTTGTAATTTTAGTTCTATATCAGCAAAATCCATTTTTTCAAGTTTTTGGAATACATAGCTTCGTTTTAGCTGATTTACCCATTCATTTGCCAAGAATAAATTCATGGGCATTTTTGCGTCATATTCTTTGTCAAGAACCATTACGACTTTACTGCCGTAATGGCGTACAATTGTGGCGACAAGTGTGGACGGGCGTACATGAAAACCGAAAAAAGGCGGTACCGGAACATCGATTGTATCGATGACGGCATATTGATGCAGCATTTGTTGGCATAAATCACGGGCGCCTTCTAAAAATTCATAGCTGTATTTTGCCAGGTAGTGGGTGAGAATATTTAGAAACCAATCACTGCCTAAAACACAATTTGGGGAACAGAAAATGGGCCGTTCTGGATTCTGGTGCAATAAATGACGCTCATAAAAATGCATGAAGATGATGGTGACATGCATAAGATGAAGGACCATACTGATATGACCGCGTAAAAGAGGCAGGGCTGGATCGCGCTGCTCGGTAAAACTGTCACTGATGTAGGTGTCATAGAGGGATTGAAGATTATGAAATTTTCCTTCCTGGGCACGAATGGAATTTTCGTTAAAGAGCTCGAGTGAGAATCCTCGCCATTTTGGGGCCTTTGCGCGTGATGCCGAGTGGATAAAATGCGCATCTTCGGTGTTATTCAGGAAATGTGTTGCCAGCAGAATAACGCGCTCTTTGGCGGATGAATGTTTGGAACTTTTCAGGTCTCTTGGAAGGTGTCCTGTGGGAAGGTCTTCAGTAAAAACAAAGCCGGCGTTTTCTTCGGGATCAGGCCAGCCGAATTTCCGGCTTTCGGTAAGAAGCTGTTTCAGGGAGCAATAAATCATGGATGATACATATAAGAGTGTGTCCATGGTGTCATGTTTAAATTTTGTCTGGGAAAACTGAAAATCGTAATTATTACAGGAGTGCTGCATATGGAGAATTTCATAACCCGCAATACTGAAATTCTTTAGAATTGCGACTTGTTTTCGGAAATTGAACCATGCTCTGTTTACGCGTGCGCCATAGGCATCTAATATTTCTTCGAGCTGGGTTGTTTCTGCTTGTATAATACTTAAATAGGGCCTTGTGATGGCAAATTTATAAATGCCGTCTTTTATCGTTTTTTGAGCTAATGATAATAAAATAAGTGCGCGATTGCGCATAAAAGTATCAAATTCATTATGATCAAGGGCTATTGCCATAAAAATTCCTGAAATAGAGAACCGAAAAAGAATACCAAAAAGAAAAAAGATCGAATTAAGTGGAGAAATTCAAAGGAAAAAATCCAACACTGTAATCTCTAAGTATATATCATTTTTATAAAAAAACCAGTAAAACAATAGTTTTTTTGCGGGATTGATAAGATTTAAGAAGTGTTCGTGTCGAAATTGTTCTGCTCTTTTTGGAAACGTTATCTCATTTGGTTTGTGGTTTTGTTGTAACAGAAGGATCCGCTATAGCTGTGAAATAAATTCATACGCTCGTTGTGCGGGCCACCATACTTGATTTTCTGGAGTAATAAAGCCGCAGTGTCCGCCGCTTTCTGGTATTTCTAGAAAAAGTTTTGAACTTTTTTTTGCGGTTTCAATAGGGTAGCATTGTCCTGTTGTAAAGGGATCATTGGCTGGATTGACAATAAGCAGCGGCACGTCGAGGTTATTGAGCCAGTGGTAAGCGCTGGCGGTTTCCCAGTATTCATAAATATCCCGAAAGCCGTTCATCGGCGCGGTATAACGATTGTCAAATTGTAGAATCGTATGAATATCATTGAGTCCGTAAGTGCTGACTAAATTTGGAAATTGTTGGTGTTTTTGCCGAATGACTTTTTTCAGAAGGGATAAGAAATGGATTGTGTAAACGCGTCCCATGGGGTTTTTTAGCAATTTTGAATTTGCGATTAAATCGATTGTTGCGCAAAAGCAAACGCCACCCGCGACTTGAGGGGGAATATCGTTATGGCGTCCCAAATAAAGTGTTGTCAGATTTCCACCCATGCTGAATCCAACAAGGTAGACTTTTTTGTAGTGTCCTCTTTTTATAGCATGTTGTACGATCCAGCTTAATTCTTGAGAAGAATTGCTGGTTGTGACGCTTGGAGTGCCGTTTTCGCAGGAGCCGTTTCCATGATAATTCCATGCCATGCCATCGATTCCGTGGCGATTAAATGTTCGGATAATGCCGAGAACATAATGGCGATTTGTATTACCACAGAGACCATGGCTGACGATGACCAATTCATCGGAATGGTGTTTCGGGTTGTAAAAAGACCAATCGAGATAAAAGTAATCCTGATTTGGAGTGTAAAATTTTTCTCGCTGGTAATTTACTTTTTTTTCTTTTCTGAAAAAGCTTGGAAAGATCGTTTGAAAATGTCGATAACTTTGCCAGGGCTTTGCTTGGTAGGTAGAATGTTCGATAAATGGCATAAAGGGATCCATTTTTAATTGTGAAAGCAAAAAAATTCTTGTCTAAGGGGCCGTTCAGAAATAATCTTTACATTTGCCTGATTCTCGTGAATGCTTTTTGTGCCGCCAACCTCGTCACATACCTGAGGGTATGCTCCTCGTTGTCGGCCCCAAAATCAAATCACGATTTTTTCGG
>JBAYAV010000034.1:0-15122 GCA_041669565.1 Lentisphaeria bacterium | reverse complement strand
GACAAAACAATTCCAGACATTCTCTAAACCAATGCGGACGCCTAATTTTTCAGCTTTGGGTGCCATCGCCTTTAAAGACGCAATGGAATTCTTCCACACATCCGCATATTTTTGGGTTTTGTGGGTTGGTTCCCAAGCTACTCGTACCGTACCGGGTACAATCAAAATAGTTTCAACACCCAGCCAAGACGCCGCCTGTAAATGCTGACGTAAAAAAGTCTTCGTCTTTTCACGCTCCGCCGAATCACAACTGCCCAAAGACATCCCCCAATAACTACCACTGGCCATCGTGCGCAAGCCAATCTTTTTCTTCGCGGCATACGCCTTGATTTTAAGGCATTCTTCTTTCGTGGTTTCCGGCGTAATAACATCCCCAAAGGTCAATTCGACGCCGTCAAGCCCCTGCGCTGCTCCAAAATCAATAAAATCGTAGGCGCTTGCAGTCCCTTCAAAACCGCCGTAAACCCAATAATTTAATGCTTTATACATACTGCACCCCTATTCTTTTATCCTGATTAACGGATTCTATTTCCGCCATCACAACCGCATAGGATTTGAAAATTTCTTCCGGTTTCTGATACTTATCCGGAACAATTCCGTCGCGGACGCAATCCGTAAAATATTTCAGCTCCTGATGCCAGCCAGTCGGCAATTCCGCATCGGCAACTTTCGGGTCTTCCACTTTACCATCATTCCAATAAATATGATATCCGCCAGTCGCGTCTAATTTTATTGTGCCCTTTTCGCAAATAATCTGGAAACTCATTTCAAACGGCACATTCACCGCAGCACACCAGCCGCCCTCGGCTGTTACAAACAAAGACGGATCACCAAAATCATAATTCGTTACGATATGATCCACAGCACAATCACTTGTTTCACCCTTGATACCAAAACTCGAAACGCTCTTCGGATTACCAAAGAAGTAACAAACAGCATCTGTGTCATGTAAATGCATATCCAATAACGCACCACCAGAATAACTCTCTTTCATGTACCAGTCATTCCAGCCATTTCCACTGACATTCGGGGATAAACGACGAAAAGAGGCATTCTTCGCTTTGCCCAATTTGCCGGATTGAAGCATCTCCCACGCATGACGATACTCCGGCCAAGCGCGTATGCACATTCCAACATTGAAATACCCCTTCGCTTCCGCTGCAGCAACACGAAGACTCTTCAACTCTTCGATATTTCTGCATAAAGGCTTTTCACTGAATAAATGCTTCCCGGCTTTGAATGCCGCCAGCATATAAGCACAATGAAACGGCGTTGGCACACAAATATCAACAATATCAACATCCGGATCCGCAATTAAATCCATGCCGTCTTTATAAACATGCATCCCCTTATAATCCAACGGCACAGTATTGTCACTGCCGCCTATATTTCCAACAACTTTACGAATATCCCCCTTGCGCTTTGCTTCATCACAATCCGCAATCGCGACCACTTTTACCCCAGGAAGATTCTCATAAATCTTAAAATGAGTGCTTCCCATAAAACCAATACCTATAATTCCAACATGTACTACTTTCATGATTGCATTTCCTTTTAATTTCGTTCGTTGAATAACTCTCTAAAAATACCTATCATTACAATAATAAAGAATTGCAAACTTATAGATATGTGATTCTTGCTTTAAAGTGGATTTTTCCGCAAAACGTGCTATTTTATCCAATTAAGGCAAAAAAAAAGACAAAAACGGACTTTCCCTATCCATAAAATTCAGGTTTTCCAAAAAGACAATAATTCGAGTAAATAATGACAGAATCAAAAAACATAACAACGCAAAATCCAATTCAAATTATGTTTCGTGATGAAGTCTATGATCTGCTGGATCATTTTGCTTCGCTGCTGAAAATTCGCACTGTTTTTTATTCCGAAGATGGTCAGTTGTTACATTATGGACGTAAATATCATAATTGTGCGTACTGCGAATATGTGCAGCATCATATTTTTGATTTGTCCGATTGTATTGCGCTTGATTTGAAACACCTGAAAGAGTGCAAACAAAAGCGTGAAATAATAAATTATCGCTGTCATGCCGCTCTTCAGGAAATGATTGCGCCGGTTGAATTATACGATCACCTGATCGGCTATATTATGATTGGGCAGTTTCGAACATCCGATGATATTCCTGATTTTATTCAAACAGAAAAGCTAAAGACTCTCTACCACGCTCTGCCATGCTTAAACCAAAACGATATCGATTCGCTAAAAAGAATGCTGAAAATTCTTATTGCGTATATCGTCAACAAAGAATTAATTCAGCTCCCTGAAGATATCAAAATCTGGAAAATACACCAGTACTGCAAAAAACACCTCGCCGAAAATATTTCATTATCACGCATGGCAAAACAACTCGATTGCAGCGAGTCTTCGTTATCCCATTATCTTCAGAAAAAACACCAAACGAGCTTTACTAAAATCCTTCGCAAAATTCGAATTGACGCCGCCGAAAAACTTCTAAAAAGCCACCCCGAAATGCCCATCAGCCAACTCGCCTTTAAAATAGGCTATAGCGACCCCCATTACTTCTCCCGCGTCTACAGCCAACTGCGCGGCTTCCCACCACGCAAATATGAGAAATAAAGTGATGCGTATGTAAATATTGCCAATGGGTGACTTTTACAACGAGAAAAACAGGGGGTCTTTATTTTTTCCGTTTGTTTTTTAATAAATTATTGGTAACAAAAAAGAATATGAGCAATCAAAATCATGTCCATCGAAAAACAAAAAAAAAGCCATTTCTTCTGCACAGAATTAACAGTATCCGTCAGAATGAAATGGCTCATCAACAATTAAATGGACACCCTTTTTGTTCATCGGGCGCAGCCCGAAGAACAAAAAATTGTGCAAACGTCAACAGCCCAACCAACACAACAGGCCTGCATTTTTCCGTCTTCGTCCGTTTTCCTTCCGTTTTCTTCCTCTTCTTCCGTTCTTTTTATTCCCAACATCACCTTGTTACTGCAAGAATCTCATAATTACCATCAACCCAAAAGATTGAAAACACAACGATATATGCCATTGTAAAAATATTTTTATTCTCATCAGCTTTCAATGTGGACACCCCTTTTTGTTCATCGGGCGCAGCCCGATGAACAAAAAATTGTGCAAACGTCAACAGCCCAACCAACACAACAGGCCTGCTTTTTTCCGTCTTCCTTCCGTCTTCCTTCCGTTTTCTTTCCGTTCTTTTCCGTTGTAAAAAAACACGCTGAGTTTTTATCCCAATGCCGCCATGATTTTCGCGGTCATTTCAACCGTTCCAAGCGGTGTGCTGTCATTATCAAGAATATCCCGTGTACGACAACCATTCAACAACGTTTGATCCACCGCGGCCTCAATACGCTCCGCCTCGCTATTCATATCAAACGAATACCGAAACATCATCGCAACCGAAAGAATCGTGGCAATCGGATTCGCCAGATTCTTACCCGCGATATCCGGTGCCGAGCCATGGATCGGCTCATACATTCCACACCGACTAGAACCCAATGACGCCGATGGCAGCAACCCAATCGAGCCCGTCAGCTGCGAAGCCTCGTCCGAAAGAATATCCCCGAACATATTCGCAACCACAACCACATCGAACTGCGCCGGATTCCGAACCAGCTGCATCGCAGCATTATCCACCAGCATGTCCGATAATGCAACATCTGGATAATCCTTCGCCATCAAATGCACCCTTTCCCGCCATAAACGCGAGCTCTCCAACACATTCGCCTTATCGATGCTGCAGACCTTCTTGCCGCGTTTACGCGCTAACTCAAACGCCACTTTTGCAATGCGATCAATTTCCGTCTGATTATAACTCTCGGTATCAAACGCAATGGTATTCCCCGCCGCATCCGTTGTCCGGCCGCGTTCACCATAGTAGATGCCACCCGTTAATTCGCGCACAATCACCATGTCAATACCCGCTTCGGCGGTTTCACGACGCAACGCACAGGCGTCTTTCAACACCGGAAAAAGCTTCGCGGGGCGAAGATTGGCAAAGAAACCGAGCTCTTTGCGAATTCCCAACAGCGCTCTTTCCGCCCGCAGGTGTCCCGGCAGATTGTCCCACTTCGGCCCGCCGACTGCACCCAACAAAACGCTGTCACTCTTTTTACAAGTTTCCAGAGTCTCATCCGTCAGCGGAATACCATACTTATCAATCGAGCATCCGCCTGCCAGTACCTGCTGATAACGAAAACGCCCCGGCGCTACCTTGTCCAAAACCTGAATGGCCGACCGGACGATTTCTGGTCCTATGCCATCCCCACCTACTACTGCTAACTGATATGTCGTCATGCCAATGTCTCCATCGCTTTAAATAATCCACCCGCTTCGATGATTTTTTGCAGAAAAGTCGGAAACGGCGGAAAAGTCCCTTCCGTTTTCCGAGTAACATTCTTCAAAACACCCTTTTCAAAATCAATTTCCAACTGATCGCCTTCCTCTATTTCACCGCTGAATTCCACAATCGGCAACCCTGTATTAATGGCATTGCGGTAAAAAATCCGCGCAAAACTTTTCGCCACAACGCAGCTGATGCCCGATTCCTTGATGGCAATCGGGGCATGCTCCCGTGAAGAGCCGCAGCCAAAATTCTGTCCGCCAACCATGATATCGCCCTTTTTCACACGCGTCACAAAAGTCTTATCCAGATCTTCCATGCAGTGCGATGCGAGCTCTTTCGGATCCGACGAATTCAGATAACGCGCCGGGATAATAACATCCGTATCCACATTATCACCGTAACGTATTACATTTCCTAAAATTTTCATATTTTTAATATCCTTTCAACTTACGCTGGATTCTTTTATTACAATGTGGCTGGATCCGTGATCACACCAGTCAAAGCAGATGCCGCGGCTACTTCCGGACTAGAAAGATAGACTTCGCTTTCCGGATGCCCCATCCGGCCTACAAAATTTCGATTCGTGGTCGATAATGCCCGCTCACCTTTCGCCAAAATTCCCATATGCCCACCTAAACAGGGACCACATGTCGGCGTAGATACCGCACAGCCCGCGTTGATAAAAATTTCCAACAAACCCTGCTTCATCGCCTCCAAATATATTTTCTGCGTGGCCGGAATGATCAGCGTCCGAACCCGATGATGGACCTTGTGTCCTTTTAATATTTTGGCTGCTACCTGCAAATCAGAAAGCCGACCATTCGTGCAGGAACCAATCACAACCTGGTCAATCCGCGTCTCGGGCATTTGATCAAACGTCCGCGTATTCGAGGGTAAATGCGGAAACGCCACCGTCGAATGAACTTCGCTCAAATCAATATCCATCACCGAATCATATTCCGCATCCGCATCTGCTGAATAGACAACAGGCTTCCGCTTGGAATGCTCCGCAACAAAACGCAGCGTCGACTCATCCACAGGGAAAATGCCATTTTTGGCACCGGCTTCAATCGCCATATTGCAAATGCATAAACGATCATCCATCGTTAAAGATGCCACACCATCGCCCGCAAACTCCATCGATTTATACAACGCGCCATCCACGCCTATTTTGCCAATGATATGCAGTATGACATCCTTACCACTGACCCATTTTGACAGTTTGCCATGTAAATTGAATTTCATCGCCGTCGGCACCTTAAACCACGCCTTACCGTAAGCCATACCAACCGCCATGTCCGTCGAGCCCACCCCCGTCGAAAAGGCTCCTAAAGCACCATAGGTGCAGGTATGACTATCCGCTCCGATGACCAGATCACCAGTAACAACCAATCCCTTTTCCGGCAAAAGGACATGCTCAATTCCCACGTCGCCGACATCAAAGAAGTTGGGTATTTTTTTCTCGTCCGCAAATTCGCGCACCTGTTTAGTCTGTTCGGCCGCCTTAATATCTTTATTTGGGGTAAAGTGATCCATCACCAGCGCAATTTTCTGGCAGTCAAACACGCCACATGCGCCCGCTTTCCGATATTCGTTAATCGCGACCGGAGCCGTGATGTCATTGCCCAAAACCAAATCCAGATCCGCCATGATTAACTCGCCGGCAGTCACCGATTTCCGCCCCGCATGCGCCGCTAATATCTTTTGAGACATCGTCATATGCATAAGTATTTTCTCCATTTCTCTGTTTAAAAACAACTATTCTATTTCTGTAAAAAATTTCCCGTCTCATCGCCCGTTTCTACAACAGCCAACGGCCGTGCAAAGACGGGCGGAAAATATTCCGCCCCTACCATCCGTTTCCCTTCCATTCAACGCCTATTTCTACAACGGCCAACCACCGTGCAAGAACGGGCGGAAAATATTCCGCCCCTACCATCCGTTTCCCTTCCATTCAACGCCTATTTCTACAACAGCCAACCGCCGTGCAAGGACGGGCGGAAAATATTCCGCCCCTACCATCCCTCATTTCTTCGTCTTCTTCCGTTTCCCTTCCGTCTTCTTTCCGTTTTCTTTCCGTTGTAAAAAATTCCCCGTCTTCTTTCCGTCTTCTTCCGTTGTAAAAAATTCTCCGCCCTACTTCAATATATATTCAATTGAATCCACCAGTGCCAGCCAACTAGCCTGGATAATATCCGTAGATACCCCAACCGTCGTCCACGTCTTTTCGCCATCGGTACTCTCAATTAAAACCCGCACTTTCGCTGCAGAGGCCTTCTCCGCAGTCAGCACACGAACTTTATAATCCACCAAAGAGACATTGCCCACTTCCGGAAAAAAGACCGTCACCGCTTTCCGCAGCGCCAAATCCAGCGCATTCACCGGGCCATTACCCAGAGAAGCCGCCGTCTCCGTTTTGCCATCCACGTCGATGGTCAGCATCGCATTGGCACTCAACTCGCCATTCGGACTCGGATACTCGCCGCTGGTCTTGTACATGATCAGCTTAAAATGCGGCTGATACCGCCCGAGTACTGTAAGCACCATCAACTCAAAACTCGCATCCGCGGATTCAAACTGATAGCCATCATGTTCCTTCTCTTTGAGTTTCTGCACAATAGCCGCAGTCTCCGGGGATTCCTTGGTCAATTCCGGTGCGATACCGCCAAGCTTCGCCAGCACCGTAGTCCGCCCCGAAACCTCACTCATGAGAAAACGACGCCTGTTCCCGACAGTTTTGGGGTCCACATGCTCAAATGAATGCGCGCATTTTATAACGCCGTCAATGTGCATTCCGCCCTTATGGGCAAACGCACTAAGCCCGACATAGGGCTTATGCGTCGGAACCGGCACATTGGAGATTTCCGAAATAGCATAAACCGCTTCCGATAGCTTTCTTAAATCGCTACTCGTACATTGGAAGTCCTGTTTCAATTGCAGATTCGGGATGATAACGCTTAAATCCGCATTACCGCAGCGTTCACCGATGCCGATAAAAGTCCCCTGCACCTGCACGGCGCCAGCACGGACTGCCAACATCGAATTAGCTACCGCACAGCCAATGTCATTATGACAATGGATGCCTATTTTCTGCCATGGAAAAAGATGCACCACTTTTTGCGTGATCCGGAAAATTTCATCCGGACTGCAGCCGCCGTTGGTATCGCAGAGACAGAGCGAATCCGCTCCCGCTTTATCCGCGGCCCGCAAAACATCCATCGCACAATCCGGATCACTTTTGTAACCATCAAAGAAATGCTCCGCGTCAAAGATCAGTTCCTTCCCTTTTTTCTTAAAAAAATTCACCGTATCATAAACAAGCTCTAAATTATTCGCATTAGTGGTTTTTAAGATTTCCCGAATATGCAGATCCCAGCTCTTACCGAAAAGAACAATGGTGTCGGTTTGCGCCTTCAATAAAGAAAGCACATTCTCGTCTTCCTCCACCTTTAAATTTTTGCGACGCGTACTTCCAAAAGCACAAAGCTTGGCATTCTTAAGCGGAATTTTGGCCGCACGGGCAAAAAACTCAATGTCTTTTGGATTCGACCCCGGATTTCCAGCTTCAATATAGGATATCCCCATATCATCTAACGCCTGTATGATATGCAGCTTATCCGATACTGAGAACGATATGCCCTCACTTTGCGCCCCGTCACGCAGGGTGCTGTCCAATAGGAACAATTTTTTCATTTTAACCTCATAACAGCCGATTTAGGCCGTTGATATATGCCATGATACTCGCTTCTATGATATCGGTTGAAAGTCCTCGCCCAACCACTGTTTTACTGTCACATTTAATCTTCACAATGACTTCACCAAGAGCATCATTGCCCTCCGTTACCGAAAAAATGGAATAGTCATCCAAAATGTGCGCCGGCGCTGGAATGATCTTATCAATCGCTTTATAAGCCGCATCAATAGGACCATCGCCAATCGCGACTTCCTCAATCAACTTTTTATCGTCATGCAATAACCGCACCACCGCGCTGGATGTCACATAATTTCCACAGCTAACCGTAAAACGATCTAACTTATAACCAAATTCAAACTCCACCATCTTTCGACCGGCCAGAGCCTCTAAATCATGATCCGTGATCCTTTTCTTCTTGTCTGCTAATTGTTTGAAACGCTCAAAAAGCGCATCGATTTCTTTCTTCTCTAACTTGTACCCTAATTCGGTCAACCGCTTTTCAACCGCATGACGACCGCTATGCTTGCCGAATATCATTTCATTTTTCAACAAGCCAATCGACTGCGGCGTCATAATCTCGTAGGTCTCCCGATTCGCCAAAACACCATGCTGATGAATGCCGGCTTCATGCGCAAACGCATTCGCCCCAACAATAGCTTTGTTAATCGGCGGCGGCAATCCTAATAAATTATACACCAAACGACAAGAACGATAAATCTGGGTGGTGTCAATATTGGTCTCACAGCCATAAAAATTTTTACGCGTTTCTAAGCCCATCACAATTTCTTCCATGGCGGCATTACCAGCACGTTCCCCCAATCCATTGATGGTGCATTCTACTTGGCCAGCTCCCCCAACAACAGCGGCCAGAGAATTGGCCACACCAAGCCCTAAATCATCATGACAATGCACCGAAACCGTTACATTCTCAATGCCCTTTACATGATTTGACAAATACTTGAGCATATCCATCATTTCCGTCGGCGTAGCATACCCAACCGTGTCCGGCACATTCACCGTAGTCGCACCAGCCGCAATCGCAACTTCCAAAGCACGCGCCAAAAATTCCTTATCACTGCGCATGGCGTCTTCGGCTGAAAATTCCACATCCGATAAATACTTCTTGGCATAGCGCACCATGTCACCAATCGTCGTCAGCACCTTTTCCGGCGACATCTTCAGCTTATATTCCATATGAACGGGCGATGTCGCTAAAAAAGTGTGAATCCGCGCATTTGCAGCTCCGCGTATCGATTCATAAGCCGCATCGATGTCCGCCGGAACCGCACGCGCCAAACTGCAAACAGTGCTCTCCTTGACAATCTCACTGATTTTCTGAATCGCTTCAAAATCGCCCTTCGAAGCAATCGCAAAACCAGCTTCAATGACATCGACATGCAGGCGTTCCAGCGTGCGCGCAACCTCAAGCTTTTCTTTGAGATGCATACTGCAACCGGGAGCCTGCTCGCCATCACGCAATGTCGTATCAAATATTTTAATCTTTCTCATCGTTTCGATCTCCAAATTCTTGATTGTCTTTTGTCTTTCATCGTTGCTCTTTTCTTTAATCCTTAAAAACTGCGCCGCAATCCGCGGAGGAAACAAGCTGCGCATAGCGTTTCAGATAGCCACTTAGCTCTTTCGGCTTCCGAAGCGGCATGCTCGCACGACGCTGGATAAAATCTTCCTCCGAAATCAATACATCCAGACGGCCTTTGTTGATATTAATCGCAATCCGGTCCCCCTCTTGAACATAGGCGATCGGCCCGCCAGCTTGGGCTTCGGGCGAAATGTGACCAATAGCCGCACCACGCGTCGCACCAGAAAACCGCCCATCGGTCAACAAAGCCACCGAACTGTCCAACCCCATGCCCGCAATTGCGGAGGTCGGCCCCAGCATTTCGCGCATTCCAGGGCCACCACGAGGGCCCTCATAACGAATCACCACCACATCACCCGCCTTGATCTTCTGCTGATAAATCGCATCGATCGCCGCTTCTTCGCTGTCAAAAACACGAGCGGTTCCTTCATATTCTAACATCGACTCGGCTACCGCACTCTTTTTAACAATCGCGCCATCGGGCGCTAAATTACCAAATAGCACCGCGAGTCCGCCAACCGCGGAGTACGGCTTCTCGATCGCCGCGATCACGCCGTGGCCTTTGCGCCCCGCCGACTTCAAATTCTCTTCTACTGTTTTGCCCGAAACCGTAAGTAGCGAAGTATCAAGCAAACCAACTTTTGTTAATTCTTTCATCACGGCGTACACGCCGCCGTCTGCATACAAATCCTGCATATGGTGTTTTCCAGCCGGAGCCAGATGACATAAATTGGGTGTCTTCCTACTGATTTCATTCACCAGTTGCAGGGAAAATGGTATTTTCGCTTCATGAGCGATGGCAGCTAAATGCAGTACTGTATTGGTTGAACAGCCTAAAGCCATATCAACAGTCAACGCATTGCGAATCGCTGCCGGAGTTAAGATATCCAGCACTTTTACATCGCGCTGTACTAGCTCCATTATTTTCATGCCGGCCGTTTTCGCCAAACGAGCCCGCGCGGCAAAAACCGCCGGTATCGTGCCATTGCCCTCTAATGCCATGCCGATGACTTCGGTTAAGCAATTCATCGAATTTGCGGTAAACATGCCAGAACACGATCCACAACTCGGACAAGCACTTTCTTCAAGACGCGTTAATTCCTCTTCCTGAATTTTTCCGGCCTTAAACGCACCAACGCCTTCAAAAACACTATTCAAATCAAGACAACGACTACGATCTTCAGACTCCAGCGATAACATGGCACCACCGCTGACAAAAATCGAGGGCAAATTCAGCCGCGCCGCCGCCATCAGCATCCCCGGAACAATTTTATCGCAGTTGGGAATAAAGACCAAGCCGTCAAAACGATGCGCACGAACCATGCACTCCACGCTGTCCGCGATCAATTCACGCGTACAAAGCGAGTAATTCATCCCGCTATGCCCCATGGCAATGCCATCACAGACCCCGATGGTATTAAATTCCAGCGGTGTGCCCCCAGCACTAAGCACGCCATACTTCACCGCCCGGGCAATTTCTTGTAGATGGAAATGACCCGGAACAATTTCATTAAAAGAATTGACAATTCCGATAAGCGGACGATCAATTTCCTTCTGAGTCAGCCCCGTTGATTTCATCAGCGAGCGATGGGGTGCGCGTTCCACGCCTTTTTTTACATGATCTGAATTCATAGTTTTCCTTACCTGTCTTTCCTCTGTAATATCTCTCTTCAGAACAAGTTTCCTGCAGCAGCAATGCTGCAGGAAAACAAGCCCTGATTCACTATTCTTTATATTCTTTCATCTTCCAAGTCATCTTGGAACGTAATTCATCACCCGTTTTTTCGATCAGGTGTTTCTTTTCAATCTCGCGCATCGCATTAAAATGCGGACGATGAGCCAAATTCTCCAAAATCCAATTACGCGCAAAGGTGCCATCCTGTATTTCCGTAAGAACCTTACGCATTTCAGCTTTCACAGAATCATTGATGATACGTTTCCCAACCGAATAATCACCATACTCCGCCGTATCACTGATCGAGTAACGCATGAAGGATATTCCGCCCTGAACAACCAAATCGATGATCAGTTTCATTTCATGCAAACATTCAAAGTAAGCGTTCTCAGGCTGATAACCAGCTTCAACCAGTGTCTCAAATCCAGCCTTCATCAACTCCACAACACCGCCACAAAGAACAGCCTGCTCACCAAATAAATCCGTCTCAGTCTCTTCCCGGAAAGTCGTCTGCAAAACACCCGCACGAGCTCCGCCAATAGCACCGGCATAAGCGAGCGCAGTTGCCAGCGCGTTACCACTGAAATCCTGCTCAACGGCAACTAAACAGGGCACGCCCTTGCCTTCTTCAAATTCACTGCGAACCGTATGACCCGGACCTTTCGGCGCAACCATCACAACATCCACATTCTTCGGCGGGCAAATCTGCTTAAAATGAATATTGAATCCATGCGCAAATGCCAGCGTTTTGCCCGGCGCCATATTCGGCTCGATTTCATCGTGATACAAAGCGGCCTGTTTCTCATCATTGACCAAAATCATCACGATGTCCGCCCATTTTACGGCTTCTCCAGTATTCGCAACTTTTAAGCCATGCGCAGCCGCCTTCTTTTTAGAGGGAGATCCCTCGTACAATCCTACTGTAACATCAACTCCGCTGTCACGCAAGTTCAACGCATGAGCATGCCCCTGACTGCCATAACCGATCACTGCTACTTTTTTGCCTTTTAGAACCGCTTGATCACAATCTTTTTCATAAAATATCTTTGCCATAATACTACCTACTCCTTTTTTTTGTTTTTTCCCGTTATTTCTGCTCCGCAGAATCGGAATCCATTGTCAGTGTCTTGCATCCACGAGAAATCGCAGTCAGACCAGTGCAGCACAACTCCGCAATCCCAAAGGGACGCAAGTACTCCACAAACGCATTACATTTTGAACACTCCCCCGTGATCTCAAATGTCACAGAATCATTATTCAAATCAACAACCTTCGCACGAAATACCGCGACGGCCTCCATCAATCCCGCACGCTCTTTCTGGGTGATATTCAATTTAATCAAAAATAACTCGCGCATCACCGTGGTGTCTCTAGGCATCATCTCCACAACTTTTACATCCTGGAGTTTTTCCAACTGACGCATAATCTGGTTCTTTACATAGTCATCCCCCCTTGCGGTAATCGTAATTCGGGAAATGCTCGGTTCTGCCGTAACACCTACCGAAAGACTATCAATATTAAACGCCCGACGGGCAAAAAGCCCCGATACCCGAGTTAACACACCCGATTCATTATTCACGAGCATCGACAATATAAATTCATCGGAATTCATAAAACCATCCTTTCTTTTTTATGCTTTCAAAATGATATCTTTTATCGTTCCACCGGGAGGAATCATCGGCAAAACCTGCTCATCTGGATCAATCCGTACATCAATCAACACCGGTCCCTTTACCTCAAATGCCTTTTTTATGGCATCCTCTAATTCGTTAAGCTCACGGACCTGTATCGCACACGCCCCAAAAGCATCCGCCAATTTTAAATAATTGGTTTGACGATCCAGACTGGTATGCGAATAACGATGATCAAAAAACAACGTCTGCCACTGACGAACCATGCCTAACACATTGTTATTCAACAACACAATCACCAAGGGAAATTGCTGCGATACCGCCGTTGCCATTTCATTCATATTCATATGAAAACTGCCGTCACTTGTAAACAACACGGTTTTCTTCTTGCCATTGCCAACACAGGCCCCCATGGCCGCACCCATGCCGAATCCCATGGTGCCTAAACCACCAGAAGTCACAAAAGTCCGCGGCTTGGTAAATTGATAATACTGCGCCGTCCACATCTGATGCTGCCCCACGTCAGTACAAATCACAGTGTCTTTCGGCGCATACCGATTCACCGCATGAATCACCGTCTCTGGATTCAAAACATCGGCCGGCATCTCAAGATGATTATCGGGACAATTTCGAATCTTTTCCACTTCCTGATGCCAAGCCACACGATCCACAAACGACAACTCCGAAATCAACTTGTTTAACACAAATTTCACATCCCCGACCAACGACACGAAGGCCTCGATATTCTTGCTGATTTCCGAGGGATCGATATCGATGTGAATTACCTTTTTGCCTTTGATAAACTCGACCTTATTCCCCGTCGCACGATCCGAAAAACGCGTTCCTATCGCAATCAGTAAATCCGCCTTGGACATCGCTTCACTGGCAGCATATTTGCCGTGCATTCCCGTCATTCCTAAAAATCGCGGGTTGTCATAGCGAACCGCCGATAACCCCATCATGCTACTACCGATCGGCGAATCAATCCGCTCCGCTAACTCCAGCAATTCTTTACTGGCATTGGAACCAACCGTGCCGCCGCCGGTGTAGATGTACGGCCGCTCGCATTCGCGAATTAACCGCACCGCTTCCGCAAAGGCCTCCTTGCCTTTGCAGCAACACCGCGACACCGGCAGTACTGCCTTGGGAACATACTCGCAGTCCGCCTGCTGGATGTCTTTCGGAATATCCACTAACACCGGCCCCGGACGACCACTCTTGGCAATCACAAAAGCCTCCCGCAAAGTCTCCGATAATTTCGCGGCATCTTTTACGATGTAGTTATGCTTCGTGATCTGCATGGTCACGCCAATTATATCGACTTCCTGAAAACTGTCTTTGCCAATGGCCGCACAAGCCACATTTCCAGTTATCGCAACCATGGGCGACGAATCCAAATACGCATTGGCAATGCCGGTGACAAGATTGGTGGCCCCAGGACCGGATGTTGCAATCACAACACCGACTTTGCCCGTAACCCTTGCATAAGCATCCGCTGCATGCGAAGCAGCCTGTTCATGACAAGTCGTGTAATGAACGATCTGATCGCTGTGCTTGTACAGCTCATCATAAATGTTCAAAACGGCACCGCCAGGATAACCGAAAACGGAATCCACACCCTCTTCCATCAGGATTCGGATTACCATCTCTGCGCCTTTAATCTTCATGTTCGTCTCCCTTCCTCAGTTGCTGTCAAAAAAAAAGAACCCGCGGTTTGCTTTCCCGCGAGTTCTTTTGATACAAAAAAACCCGCGGGATGTGCTTTCCAGCGGGTTCTTCTTAAATTTTATTGTTTTTACTTTTCTAATATTCCAAAATTTAAGACTTCTCTGGCAAAGCACGATAGCCAATAACGCCTAGTAGGACGCTAATGCCTAGTACGACGACAACATCCAATAGGACAGTGCCGTCGCTTATAATGCTGATAACTAGATGACTTAAATTACTGAACAAAATCTTTATTCCTGTATAAAAAACTAAAAGTGAAAATTTTTCTCTAGATTAAGAAAATAACAATCATAATGTATATCAGCATTCCATGTTTGTCAAATCACTTTTCGTTAAAAAACCAATACTGATTGTTTTTTCGCCATTATTCCAATATCCATGTCAATATCAAGACACATAAACACACGCCTGCGCCTGCGGCGAATGATGAATGATGAATGATG